>JAFTNB010000191.1 GCA_017452115.1 Alphaproteobacteria bacterium | reverse complement strand
TGTTAAGGAATCTGAAGTTACAATTCTTATCGAAAACTTTGAAGTTAGAGATGAGAATTATGTGTTCGATATTGTTCAATACTGGACAATAGCAGAACCTACTCGTACTTCAGTTTCTATTCCTCACAGTGCTGATATGTGGGCAGAAGATGAAAAGGCGACCACAAGTCGTAATTACAACACTACAACTCCAACCATGGAGAAAGTGTCATCAACTGACTACTCAAAAACAGTAACCGGAACAAAGGGTAACTTCGAAATCAAAGGTAAAATTACTACATATAACAGTGATTTTGTTTTTGAAGGAGTAAATGTAGCCGTTGGTTCTAAATTCTTGAATTACTTTGAAATAACCAGCCAAGCTGGTCATAAAGCAATTTGGGATATTAAGACTAATGCTATTAAAACAGGGGTTACTATGGGAACTAAGGACCATGGAGATGAAGCTCAGCATATTTACAAAGATAAGCTTCATTTTGCTTTGCCTATTAACTCGGTTAATGTGGCAACATGTGAACAACTTGTGAAATATTCTGAAAATATTGAAACTCCTCCATCTGAAGAACCTAAAGATGAACCGGCAACAGATATAGATGCTACAATTGTTGAAAATACTATTGACTGGGTTAATGGTGCTTGGACTGCAACTATGAAAGTGACTATCACTAATTCAAAGGGCGAAACAAGAGATACAACAATGACACGTATCTATAGCAAGGCTGGTGTAACTTATGGTTCAATAGCTGATTGTAAGAGCGAAGATAAGAGTTTTACTTTGCCGACAATTTCTAAGGATGGTTCTGCTACAACAGAAACAGTCGGTGAAATTGTTTATTCTACACAGAAATATAATTCTGTAGCAGATAAGTTTACTCAGAAGATTTCTGTTGTTAACGGTTCTTCTTCTGTAGTAGTTGCAGGTAAGACTTTGAACTTCAAATCTACTGAAATCTCAGTGGAAACTACCGGTAAAAATCAGGCGGAAACATCTACTTTCAGTGATGGTTATGATGTTTGGGCTTCTGAAGTGAGCTATAAGCATGGTTTCTCTAATCACTTTGATAATGAAACTACAAAGTTTAATATCTTGGTGGAAAGAGCTCCTGTTTATGAAGAGTTGGATGCCGATGAGATTATTGCGGGTGCAATTACCATTACAGTAGATAAGGATACTAAGCCTATGCTGTCTTTGGTAATTTCTTGTAAGAATAAGGTGTTGATTTATAATTCAGCTTATGATTTCAAGAATCCAACAACTGCAGTAAATCTTGAACAAATACCGTCTGAATTTGCTGCTTTCAATTTTGCAAACATTCCGAGTGCAACTCTGAATGGTTCAGGAACAAACCGTGTTCCGGCAAATTTGATTGTGGCAGAAAATGAATGGGCATACTATGCAGAAGGTGGTTATACACGTTTGTTTTCAGCATCTGATGTGTTGACAACAGGTTGTACTAATCCTGTCGTTGCAATTGGAGAACTCCAAAACGACGGCAGCTTGAAGATTCAAAACGGTAATGATGTCGTTTACTTCAAGGTTAAGTAATAAATATAGTAATATATACTGCAGCAGGTAGTCCCAAGACTACGTGCTGCGGTTTGAAGTTAAATTGTTTATTCATCCGAATTTTTCTCTTAAAAAAATAACAGTTAGAGAGAAATTCATAAACTAAAGAAATTATGAAAAAGAATAATAGAATTATCGCAGCAGTTGCTGCTATCGTGTTAATGATGGTTATGTGCGGTGGTGCTAATGCACAAATTATCCGCTCAGGTAAAAATGCATTATCTTCCAGAACTGTTCCGACACAAGAACAGAAAGAAGAAGTTAAAAAAGCGGAAAATGTTACTCTTTTGGAGCAACACGGAAGCCGAAATTTTTACGTAGCAGCTGCTTATGCTTACGGTGTTAATAGCTCTGAACATTATGTGGGAGCAGAAGCAGGGTTCCGGTTCTCAGAGCACTTTAAGTTAGGTGTTCAGGGAATGTGGTGTGCAACAAAAGATGTGGTGCAACATCACTCTTTTGTAGTGTTGAAACCGAGCTTTGATTTGGTTAATGCCGAAAGCTCATTCTATAAAAAAACATGTTTGGACTTTTCCATTCATGCTATGGGTGGTGTAATGAGCCAAGCTGAGTTAAAAATTAAGGGTGGTGGAAAATTGTTAGATAATCCATGTAACCCACAAGCAACTGCCGGTGCCGGATGTGCTGTTGTTTGGAATGTAGCGCCACATTTCCAACTTAGTGCAGGTGTAAGTTATTTGCATCTGTTTAGAGAAAAGGAATTGGTAGATTACCAAGCAACTGCCGATATGACTCAAGCCGAAATTAATTGGATTGAGGAAGGAAACTGGCAAAAAGGCATCATCTTGGCAGAGTTCAAGGTGGCTTACCATTTCTAATCATAGTTTCAGTAGGAAAGTGGTGCCATGTGCCCCACTTCTCCGAATTATTATATATTCAAAGAGCTGCCGTCCCCAAGACCGCAGCTCTTTCTTGTTTTTAAGGTTAAAAAATATAGTCTATTAAGTATTATTTTAGAAATAGTTGCTAACATAGCACACAAGAAGATTTGTTGGGGACTAGCTATGTTGTATAATTTATTATATCCGGTAGTAAAAAATTGTGAATGTTTGTTATCTTTATTTAATGTTTTGCCTAGAGCGATAATGGCGTTTTTTGTTGCACTTTTGATTGGTTTGGTATGTGGCGGAAAATTGATTGATTTTTTACGTCAGCACCAGAAAAAAGGTCAGCCTATTCGTGAAGACGGTCCGCAATCTCATCAAAGTAAAAAAGGTACTCCTAATATGGGCGGTTTGCTAATTTTGGGTAGTAGTTCTGTTGCCGTTTTATTATTTGCGAATTTGTTTTCTCCAATGGTTTGGGTTTGTTTGGCGGTAATGTGGATTTATGGTTTGGTTGGTTTTGTTGATGATTATGTGAAAGTAACCAAACAAACAGCTAATGCCATGACGGCTAAAATGAAGTTATTTTTGCAATTTTCCACGGCTTCGATTTCGGTTTTGGTAATCGCATATTTTACACCGGAAGAAAATCGTTTTATGCTTACGTTTCCATATTTTAAAAATTTAGCAATTAATCTATGGTGGTTCTATGTTCCTTTTGCAATGGTGGTAATTGCCGGTACGTCTAATGCAGTGAATTTGAGTGATGGTTTGGATGCATTGGCCGGAGGATTGTTGGTAATATCGTTTGTGGTATTTGGTATTATTGCATTTGTTTGTGGAACGGATATTTCTCAATATTTCTATATTACAGCTTTACCCAATATGGGTGAAGTAACAATAGTTTGCACTGCCGTAGTTGGTGGGTGTTTATCGTTTTTATGGTTTAACGCTCCGCCGGCAAAAGTTTTTATGGGTGATACCGGTTCTCTATCCTTGGGAGCTTTACTTGGTACAATTGCGGTAATGCTTAAGCATGAGGTTCTACTTGCAATTGTGGGGGCTATTTTTGTTGTAGAAGCTTTATCTGTGATGATACAAGTATTTTGGTATAAACGAACCGGAAAAAGAGTGTTTAAAATGGCACCGATACATCATCATTTTGAACAATGCGGATGGGCAGAAACTATGGTTGTGTGGCGTTTCCATTTAGTTGCATTGATTTTGGCTGTTGTTGGTTTATTGGCCTTATCAATGAAGTAGTTAAGGGAGATAAATTTGATTGCTTTTTCACGTAATAGCCGGACAATTTGGGGAAATTGGTGGTGGACAGTTGATAAAACATTGCTCATATTAATTGGAGTTTTAGTGTTTATCGGGGTGTTTTTAAATTTTTCTGCCGGTCCGGCTGTTGCGAATCGAATTGGAGCAGATAGTTTTCATTTTGTAAAACGGCAGTTGTTTTTTATTCCGTTAGCTATTGGTTTAATGTTGTTTCTTTCTATGCAAAATCTTAAGACTATTCGCAGAATTGCAATTATCGGATATGTGGGGACAATCGTTTTGATGATTTTGACCATGTTTACCGGTGAGGAAATTAAAGGAGCAACGCGTTGGATTAGAATTTTGGGCTTTTCTTTGCAACCTTCTGAATTTATTAAACCAACTTTTGCTGTTGTTGCAGCTTGGTTATTTGATGGGCAAAAACGCTATCAGGATTTTCCCGGAAATATACTGTCAGTTGGTCTATATGCTTTTACTGTTTCATTGTTGATTGCGCAACCTGATATGGGGATGACAGCTGTAGTTTCGGCAATTTGGTTATTTCAATGTTTTCTTTCTGGTTTATCAATGAAAATTATTTGTGCTATGGGCGGGGTATTTGTTGTAGGGGCTATTACTGCGTATTTTACATTTGACCACGTACATACAAGGGTTGACGGTTTTTTAGCTGCCGGTGGTGAACTTAGCTATCAGGTTAAAAAATCAATGGAGGCTTTTCATAATGGCAGCTTTTTTGGAATGGGGCCTGGGGAAGGTATTGTAAAGCAAAATATTCCCGATGCACATACAGATTTTATTTTTGCGGTTGCCGCCGAAGAATATGGAATGTTTTTGTGTTTGTTGATTGTAGGAGTATGTGCAACTATTGTAATTCGCTCAATGTTGATTGCGATTAAAGACAATAACTTGTTTATTTTGCTTTCTGCTGCAGCTTTGAGTGCTTCTTTTGGTTTACAGGGAATTATTAACATGGCATCAACACTGCATTTGATGCCGACAAAAGGAATGACGTTGCCGTTTATTTCTTATGGCGGTTCTTCTTTAATGGCGACAGCTTTCGGAATGGGGATGTTGTTAGCAATTACGCGGAAAAATGTTCATGCGGAGGATAAGGATGAAGCATATTAGAAAAAAAGAAAAACCTTTAATCGTATTAACAGCCGGTGGTACGGGAGGACATGTTTATCCGGCAGAAGCTTTGGCGGAAGAATTGATGAAAAGAGGTTATCGTTTAGCATTAATTACGGACAGTCGCGGTAAGAATAATTATAAAGGTAATTTAGCTGAAATTCCTAATTATGCGGTATGTGCCGGTGCAGTAATGGGAAAATCCAAATGGTTTAAAGTTAAAAGTTTGTTTAAGACATGTATTGGAATTTTGCAAGCAGGTTTCTTTATACTTAAATATCGTCCGGTTTGTGTGGTCGGTTTTGGCGGCTATGCTTCCTTTCCGGCAGCAATGGCGGCAATTTTACTTGGACGCGATTTGATTATTCATGAACAAAATTCGGTGATGAGCAGAACGAATCGGTTTTTGGCGAAATATGCGGAATTGACGGCTTTGAGCTTTCCGGATACAAAATATGTTCCGCAAAATAGGCGTGTGGTATTATGTGGTATGCCAATAAGACAAACAATTGCAAATTTGCTGCAAGCAAGTTATCCGGAAAGAACTGTGGCTCAAAAATTTCAATTGATGATATTAGGTGGAAGTCAGGGCGCAAAAGTGTTTGGAGAAGTTATGCCGCAAGCTATTATGCTTCTTCCTGAAGCGGTACAAAAAAAATTACGGATTTTTCAACAATGTCGTGATTGTGATGTAAAGGCATTGGAATTAGCGTATAAATCTTGTAAAGCAGAAGTGCAAGTAAAACATTTTTTTGGAAATATGGCTGAATTATATGCAGGAACGCATTTGATTGTTTCGCGAGCAGGGGCTTCGTCAGTAACAGAAATTGCAGCGGCGGGAGTGCCGTCAATTTTAGTTCCATTACCGACAGCTGCTGACGATCACCAAACTTACAATGCTGCAGAGCTTTCTAAAGCTAATGCAGCAATGGTAATTAGGCAGAAAGATTTTACGGCGGAAAAGGTTGCGGAATTACTTATGAATTTTATGAAAAATCCTAAAGATTTGAAAAAAATGTCAGATAGAGCTCGTAAAAGTGCAATTAATGATGCCGCACAACGATTGGCAAAAACGATTGAAAAAGACATTATTGCACGTTGGTAAGTAAGGAGATTCCTATGTTTAATAAATCGGAAAAATGGTTTAAGCAAAATTTGGTGGAATTGCTGCCGAAAGTGCAAGGTACATATAAAAAAGACGTATTGATGTCTAAATATACATGGCTGGGTGTCGGCGGGCCGGCAGAAGTTATGTATATTCCAAAAGATGAGCAAGATTTGTCATTTTTTTTGAAAACAAAGCCATATAATTTGCCGGTTTGTGTTGTGGGCGGTGGTTCTAATTTGTTGGTAAGAGATGGCGGAATTGCCGGTGTGGTTATTAAGTTGGATAGCAAATATTTTAGGCAGATTATTCTTAATAATGATAATACGATTACTTGTTTTGCCGGTGTGAAAAATATTGAATTGAAAAAAATTCTGCTGAAATATGAATTGGGAGGATTGGAATTTTTATGCTCTATTCCCGGAGTTGTTGGCGGTTCAATAAAAACTAATGCCGGTTGTTTCGGAAAATCTGTGAAAGATGTAATCGTATCGGCAACAATTATGAATGGTGACGGAGAAGCTAAAACTGTAAGTGTGGATGATTTGATGTTGTCTTATCGTAATAGTTATTTTCCTGATGATTGGATTATAACATCTATTACTTTTAGTACAATTCCTTCAAGCAGGGAAAAAATTCAAAATCTGCTGGATGACCAGAAACAATATCGTATGCAAAGTCAACCGTATAATGAACGTACCGCAGGTTCTACTTTTAAGAATCCGGAAGGATTAAAAGCTTGGGAATTAATTAAGAAATCAGGATGTTGCGGAATAACTCTCAATGGAGCAAAGATTTCGGAAAAACATTGTAATTTTTTGATAAATACCGGAAATGCTACAGCAGCAGATTTAGAAAATTTGGGTGAAATTGTTGTTGAAAGGGTTAAACAAACTACCTCAATTACTTTAGAATGGGAAGTAAAAAAAATGGGGATTGCGAAGTAAGTATAAATGGAAGAACGTGCAGAAAATAATGCTGAAGAAGTAAAAAAATCTCCATTGCCAAGCAATAGGGTGTTTTTGCCGTTAGAGTGGCCGCAAAGACTTTTAGGAAGCTTGTTTATTTTGGCACTGATTGTGGGAATGGCAGTTGTAGTTATAACCATAAAAGAAAGTTTAGTAAGCAAGCAATTTGAATCTATTCAAAAGGATTTTTATACTTTTACCAGTAAAATAGGTTTTACAATTGATGAAATTATTATTGAAGGAAGAAAAAGGACTAATAGTGTTGATTTATTAAAAGCAATAGGATTGAGTAGAAAAGATAATATTTTTGAAGTTGATGTACATGCTTTACAAAAAAGAGTGCAGCAGCTTCCATGGGTGAGAAAGGCGATTGTGCGTAAGAGTTTTTTACCAAATGTGATTATGGTTTCTATTCAAGAAAAAGAAGTACAATCATTGTGGCAAATTTCCGAACAGTTTCATCCGATTGATGAAGAAGGTAGGGTAATTGAAGCTGATTATATTCCAGATAAACCAGTTTTGTTGATTGTAGGAAATGGGGCTCCGGAAAATATTAATGCTCTTTTGAATATTATTAAGAAAGATACAAAAATTTTTGAAAGGGTGAAAGTTGCAAACTATATTTCACAACGGCGCTGGAATTTGGTGTTGGATGATGTGCGTAACGGTATTACGATTAAGCTTCCAGAAATAAATGTAGATGAAGCATGGAAAAAACTTATAAAATTAAATACAACAAAAGGTATTCTTAAGCGTAAATTAACTATAATTGATTTAAGATTTAAGGGAAGAATAGGTATCAAACTTAGAAAAACGCCTGAAAATACTGATATTAAACTCAATAATAGTGTTGAGAAAAATATTTAATTAATGATAATTTTTTCATGTTTGGGGGAATAACCGTGACACATTCTTTTAGTAGATTGACTACTTTTGCGGCTTTGGATATTGGCTCATCTAAGGTAAGTTGTGTTATTGCAAAAATTAGTCGTGACGGGAGAATTAATATTGCCGGTTATGGGTATAATGCCTCAAAGGGTATTAAAAATGGTATAATCACGGATATTGGACAGGCAACATTATCTGTATGCAATGCATTGGAAACAGCAGAGCAAATGGCTAATGAACGAATTAATAAAATTATTGTAAATGTATCAGGTGATAAAATTCGCAGTATAGTGAAAGATGCAACAATTGCTCTTAGTAAAAGTCGTCCGATAAATGAATCTGATATTAATAAGGTGATTGAAAAAGGAACAAACAGAATTAATGTTGAAGGATGTGAATTAGTTCATTGTTTGCCAACTAATTATCGCCTTAATATGAGTGAAGAAATTAAAGATCCGCGTAATATTTTTGCGGAGAATCTTTCTGTTGATATTGTATTGGGTTTAGTACCTGATATGGTATATCGTAATTTGTCTACTGTAATAGAAAATGCACATTTAGAAATTGTAGGTAAAGCTTTTGCTGCCTATGCTTCCGGTCTTGCTTGTTTAGTTGAAGATGAAAAAGAAATAGGAGCAACAGTAATTGATATTGGCGGCGGAACGACAAGTATTGCCAGTTTTCGTCATGGGTATCCGGTTTATTTTGCCTCACTTCCTGTAGGCGGAAACAATGTAACTAATGATATTGCTTATGGTTTGACAACTTCTTTTGCTCATGCCGAACGCTTAAAAACTTTGCATGGATGTGCTTTTTTAACTCGTAAAGATAGTGAAGAAACTTTGAATGTGTATCCAGTAGGGGAAGAAGATGATAGCAGCATTAAGCAAATTACTAAGGCTGATTTGATTAGTATTATTACTCCGCGTATTGAAGAAATTTTTGAATTGGTTAATGAGAAACTTGAAGAACAAGGTTTGAAAGATATATCTTCTCATCGAGTGGTGTTAACAGGGGGGGGAAGTCAGCTATCCGGTCTTAGAGAGGTTGGAACCATGGTTCTTGATAAACAAGTAAGAATCGGACGTCCCAAAAATGTATCAAATTTGCCGGATGTACTTTATAATCCAGCCTATTCTACTTGTATCGGATTGTTGTTGTTTGCATTGAATTATACTGAACGTAAACCAAATAAAATTGTTAATAAACCGGTGGGAAGAGTTGGTGGAAT
>JAFTNB010000190.1 GCA_017452115.1 Alphaproteobacteria bacterium | reverse complement strand
CGAAAACTGGCGTTTACGCAATGAAGCATTTGTTTATAATGCCAAATACAGTGATAAAAAATACGACGATACTTATTTGTATTATGTTCTGGGACTGAAATACATTTATGAAAAAGGCGATATTTTCTTCGGCCCGACGGTTTCAAGACGTTATTTAGCTCATAAAGCCTATAATTATTCAACCGGATTTATGGTTGAAACCGGTTATGACATTACCCGACAACTTAATGCCAAACTAAGCTTAGCTTACACGCCGACCTATTATGACGATTACCCGGATATTCTTAACGGCGATACAAAAAGCGCCAGATTACGTTTGTTTTATGCTTTGGATTCCTCAAAATATCTGATTTTCAGAACCGGTTATGAATATGAAAAAACAAAAGACAGAACCTATACCAACGACCGGATAAATTTTGCTTTGGGTTTTGGTGCGGAACTACCTTATGGTTTTCATGTCTATGCCGAACCGTCGGTATTATTTACAAACTATAAAGGTGAGCGCTGGACGGTTAAGGACTATAAATTTGAGGAAATTAAAGAAAGAGATGTTATGCAGCGTTATTCTATCTCTATATCCAATCGCAATCTGTCTTTCTGGGGTATGGTGCCGACACTAACCTATTCTTATACGGATAAAAGCTCCAACATCTGGCAGCGGGAATACGAAAAATCTTTAATTGAATTCTCTATCCAAAAGAGTTTTTAAGCCAAAATCATTAAAAATATTGGTATTTAACAACTTATTGCCTCAACCGTCATTAAGTTAAGCGCTTGTTTTTATTTTAAATTCCCCAATCGTAGCAAAATGTCATCAAAAAGTAGAAAAAAAGGGGCTCGCGGATGTGATTTTTTCCGACATAATAAAAATAGTTAATGGATAAACAACTATTTATGAAAAGAAAATGTTACATACTGTTTAAGCAGAAAAAATTACAGAAAAAGGAAAGTCAAAATGAAACAATTGTCCTGGCTGTATCCAGCTTATTTTAGCAAAAATAAATCGTCATCAATGTCAAAAACTTTTATTTTAAGCAAGTTTCAAATCGAATTTTGATAAAAAATAATCCCCAAAGGCTATGAAAGATTGTTTGTGATTAACATGTTGATTTATAAAGAAAAACATCCAAAATGACGGTTCGTGAATTATAGCTGGAAGAAAGGGCAATTTCCATGGCAAAATTTAATTATAAATTATGAGCTGTTTCTTAGGCACCGTGAAGAAATTCTCATTATGAAGGAATGTCTTGTGCTGATTAAGAACTTGACGGAAAATGAAATGACAATTTAGTTATTTCACCACACTGCATTCATCTATTAAAATTAGTTTTTTGTTTTTTTTTCGCGATATCTTTCAGATGCTTTGTAAATCCGCTTTTAGAGAATATCCCGAAAAGTACCCCAAAAAGCTATATATGAAATAAGAGCTATCATAGTACTGTTTAGCTATTTACATTTTTTTGCTATAAATTGAGGAAAAAATGGAGTTAGAGAAGCAATATTCCACCAATCTTGATAATATCTGGCAACACTTTCATTCCAAGGTTTGGCCCCAATATAATGGATTATTTGCGGCTTAGTATATACATCATTGAGTTGATGTTTTGTAATGATGTTTTCATTTTGCATAGCATACCATATTTCATCTGTATCGTAAAGCTTACCGTAATTGGCGGCCATGGCATTATAAATCGGGCTGATGTGAAGAATTCTACCTTGACAAGTATAATTAACAATATCTTGATCTGAAAAAGGAAATTCTTCTGTTATGAGAGGCAGCCACTTTTGATATATTTTGTCTTTTCTTATTTGATTAAGGTTCCAAAGAGAAACTCCTATATTAACGTAGTTACCCAATAAAGTCTCAAATTTATATTTTTTCCAACAAGAATATTTATTATAATGATAGTCAAACACTGATTTAATATTTAAGTTATCTTTTACAGCCCCAATATAATAATCTTTTATATCCAGATGATATAGTTGAGATAAATCAGATTTAAATATGACATCAACATCGCTATATATGATCTTATCTATTTCTGGAAAAAAGCTGTGTAACATAAATCTGTAATAGGTTGCTGTAGAATTATAGCCCCAAACATAACCTTCTTTAAAAAGATCACCGGCCTGCTTAAAAATAATTGTTGAATTTGTTGAATATTTGTGAACTAAATTTGCTAATTGAGTTTGAGAACAATCGTCAACATCATCAGACACAATACAATAAATATGATAAGTATATTTATTTTGTGAAGAAATTAATAAACTTGTAATAGCAACACCGGCCTGCATCCATAAATTATGATCAAAGCAAAATGCAATATTTATAGAATTATCCATGAATATAATCCCTATTTTAACTAACGCAATAATATCATATAATGATTAAAACAAAGTAAAAATATTATCAACTTGACTTCGGGGTATAATATTATAAAGTATCCACATATATGAATAAATTGGTAGGAAAATATAAATGACTATTTATATCAGCAAAAAAGACTTTAGAGAAGAAGAATACGAATTTGTAGAAAGAAAAGGTAAGGGACATCCTGATACACTTTCCGATGCGTTGGCAGAAACATTCTCAGCAAAATATTCCAAATATACTAAAGACAAATTTGGAGCTGTTTTGCATCACAATTTTGATAAAGTTGGTTTATTGGGCGGTGCGTCATATGTAAGATTTGGAGAGGGATATCTGACAAAGCCGATACGTGTTTTGCTCAATGGCCGAGCTTCAACAAAATTTGCAGATACAGTTATTCCGATAAAAGAGATGCTGATAGAATGGACGAAAGAATTTATGCATCAAGCCTTTCCGATGATTGATGTAGATAAAGATTTAGAGTTTCATTACAATTTAAGTAATCAAAGCAGTCCTGGAAAAACAGAGGAAGATAAAGCCCAAAAAGGTACCAGAAAATATTGGTTTGAACCCAGAGGTTTATTTGATTTACAAGAAACAAAAAAATTATTTTCTAATGATACATCAATGGGGGTAGGATATGCTCCATATACAAAGCTTGAACAATTAGTTCTTGCAATAGAAGGAAAACTGAATAGTAAAGAATTTAAGCAAAAATATCCGTGGGTCGGATCAGATATCAAGATTATGGGGTTTAGGTTCAGAGATAGTTTTGACATTACAATGTGTATTCCGCAAATTTCGATTTATGTGGCTAATATTGATGAATATAAGCAAAATATGGAATTTGTCAGAGGAGTTATCTTCTCAATAGCTCAAGAAATGGGAATTGAAAAATTTGATTTACATACCAATACCCGTGATAATTATGAAAATTCTGAATTATATTTAACAGTAACAGGGTCATCAATTGAAAGTGGTGACGAAGGTCTCGTCGGTAGAGGAAACCGTATAAATGGTATAATATCGCCGACAAGATTGATGAGCATGGAAGGTGCTTGCGGTAAAAATCCAGTATATCATATAGGTAAGATATATTATGTGGCAGCCAACGAAATTAGCAAAAAAATATATAATAAATTTAATATCAAAAATGAAGTCGTATTGATAAGTCAAAGTGGTAGAGATTTATTAGACCCGTGGATTGTTTGTGTATCTGTTCCTGCTGATTTTAATAATATTGCAAGTATAGAGGATTATATTAAAGAAGAAATTTCCCGCATACCAGAATATACAAAACAATTAATAGAGCAACAGCTACAAGTGTTTTAGGACTACAAATGGACAGTATTTTAAAAAGAACAAATCTAAAACATATAAAGGATAATGAGTTTAATTTAAATACTTTTTCATCAAAAAGTAATGGTGCTAAAGGAATGGATAAGATACATTCCTTTTTTGAACATGCGTTGTTAATATCTCCGGATAGTATAAAAAGACCCAAAGGTGATACGACTTTTTTTACAACGGCTGGAGTCCAACATTTGGAAACAATGAAAAGAGAGGGAAAAGATATTGCAAATTGCTCATTTTCTGTCTACCAGCCGTGCATAAGAAGCCAATATATGCCTTATGTGCAAGAAGGAACCTCTACATCATTTATCAATTTTTCATCTGTAGTTTTAGGTAACGATAGTGATACTTTTGTAGAATACACAAATTCCTTTATAAGAATGCTGCAGGCCAATGGCGTTAATTATGAGGATATTCGCTTTATTTTGGATGAAAATGTAGAATCAAAATGGTATGATAAAAAATTTTATAGTAATAATATTTCTTTATTGGTCAATGATATAGAAGTAGGGGAAAGTATTTTTGTCAGGGATTTCCCTTATAAAGATGGTAGCCAAACGACATTAATTGAAGTTGGTATAGGAATAGAACGGCTGAATTGGGCATTAGGTAATTCTATATATTATTTTCCGGATTTCACAAAAGTTTATAAAGAAAATGAGAATATAGAAAAAAATAAAGTCTGTTCTTTAATTGATTGTTTGCGTACAGCTACATTAATTGTAGGCTCCGGGGTTATACCGTCACCTAAGGATCATGGATATAGGGCTCGTAAGTTGATAAAAAAATTTAATGATGAAAATAATGATAAACTTAATAAAAATGAACTTATATCTATTGCTTATGATGAATGGGAAAAAAAGGGAGTAAAGCATTGTTTGCAAAAAGACATTGTCCAGCTAATTATAGATAGGGAGGTTGATCGTCTTAACCGAGTAAATCAGTTAAAAAATCGATGCAATCAAAATTATGATAATAAGGAAATAAAAGATCTGGTGGCACAAATTTTGGCCAATCAAGGAGAAAGATAAAATGACATTATTTTTAGGTGGTGGCGGAGACATAGAAGACAGTGTTCGGATAGATAAAGAATTTTTCAATTATATAGATGAGAAAAGTAAAATCCTTTATATTGCAACAGCTTGTGATTTTACAACTTATGAGAACTGTTTCAAGTGGTTTTATTCCTTAGTTACCAAATATGTTTCTTTGTCTGAAGAAAATATAATAATGTTGTCAGATGAAGAAAAAATACCGGAGCTATCCAAATTTAAGGCTATTTATATTGGCGGCGGAAATACATATAAGTTATTAAATTACATATGTAAGACAGGATTAAAAGATAAAATAGTAGAGTTTCTTGATAAAGGTGGATTAATCTTTGGCGGCAGTGCAGGAGCAATTATTTTTGGTACAACAATAGAAACTGTTGCTGAGGAAAGAGAAAATTATCCAGACAATTTATCTATTAGTTATGTAAAAAAATATGCAATTAGATGCCATTATCAAAAAGAAGAAGATAATCTATATCAAAATCTATCAAAGTCATTAAAACAAGATATATTAGCTATACCGGAAGATGGTGGAATAATCATAGATAAAGATGATATAAAAAAAATAATAGGAGATGTGATCTTGTTTTCGGCCAATCAAAAACACATTTTACGGTTAAACAATGCAGAAATTTAGCATACATACGCATACGGTAGGTTATGATGGAAAAAATACTGTTGCAGAAATGATACAGCATGCCATAAAACTAAAATGGGAAGCAATAGGCATATCAAATCATATAGAATTTCACGAAAATTTGCCATTGTTTCATTCTATGTTTTTTCAGATTATCACAAAGCAAAGGAACAATATAAGAGAACAATTAATGAAATAAAAGAACTGGCTGCAAAAGAAAATATACAAATTTTAGCCGGATTTGAAGTTGATTTTTTTTAAGGAAAGAAATGGCGCCATGATTTTGAAGCTCTGCTCAAAGAAATAGAATGTGATTATCTGATAGGTTCCACGCATTGTTTATATAATGAAGATGAAAGTATAATTATGCATCTATATGATTATACCAGACCAAAAGTTCCGAATAAAGAATTTATAGATAGTTATTGGATAAATATTAAAGATGCTATAAAAAGCGGATATTTTGATATGATTGCTCATATTGATTTAATTAAGCGTTTTGGGTTAGATAAAGAAGATAAGATTGAAATAGCAGAATTGTTATCTAAATATAAAGTTTCAACGGAACTAAATACTGGGAATTATGACAAAAATAAGATGTTTTATCCGTCAGTTGAACTGTTAAAAATACTAAAGGATTACGATGTTCCTATAATGATTAGTGATGATGCTCATTCTATAGAAGCATTAGGACAAAATTTTAGTCATGCCGAGCAACTACTCACGCAGATGCAATATACAAAACGAATAACTGTTGAGGACTTGAAATTATAATGAAGTTATTGTTTATTGCATTTGAAAATATGGAAACAGGTTCTAGCCAACTAGAGAGGTTAGAGTATCAACTTACAACATTATCAAAAAATAATAAAATATCTATATTATGTTTAAATCAGAATGATAATACATACGCCATTAAGCAAAAATATCATCAAGTTACTTTTTATTACCACAGGATAGAATATAATGGTTGGAACGTATTAAATACTGAAGAAATTATAAGATATGTGAAGAATATAGACGAACAAAATAATTTTGATTTGATTATTCAAATGATGGAAGTTTGGGATTTACTCCGAGAATTTTCTCTTAGTTTTTATAAAACACGAAAGTTTGTTGCTATAATTCATGCTATGCCTTTTTTAGGTACACCGATAAACCTAAAAAAAGATATTAATATTCATTGTAAAGAAAGATTAAAAAAATTAGATAAAAAAAGTATGAAATATGAATATATTATAAATCACTATAAGGAAGTTTCTGAAGTTTTTGATAAAATGAAAGTAATTGCAGCTAATAATACAGTAGCATATTATCTTCAACATTACCTAAAAAATATTGAGTTTTGGACATTTGAAAGTTTTTATCCTAAAAAAGAAGAAATATCAATAACAGAAACTAACTCATTTGATTTTTTATATATGGCTCGTATAGAAGAAGGAAAGGGTTTAGAGTATTTAGAAGATATATTTTTACGTTTGTCACAAAAAGCAGAACGAAAACTAAAGATTGGTATTGCAGGGCGTATTGATGATCATTATTCAAAAGAGAATATGGAAAAAATATTGGCATTACGCCTGAATAACATAGAAATAAGTTATTTAGGATGGGTAGATAAAGCTAAACAGCGAGAATTGTTCAGTTCTTCAAAGATTTTTTTATATCCGTCCATATATGATACATATTCTATAGTATTGAGAGATGCAATCAATTTTGGAATGGTAGCAGTAACGTGGAAAGTGCCGTTTACATTGATTAATTATAGAGATTGTCCATCTGTAAAAATAATACCTTATAAAGATTCTATAAAATTTGCAGAAATTGCAATGTGTTGTTTAGAAGATAAAGAAAGAATAGCCTTATCTGCAAAAGAATATATATGTCGTCAGCCTACAGAAGAGGATATTTGTAATAAAGATATAGCAATATATGAAAGCATAGCAAAGAAAAATGTATATAATAAATAAAGAAATAGAGAGTTTTTTTCCACAAGAATGTGCTGTGATCTTTATGCATGCACATCCTGATGATGAAAGTTTTTTATCTTTTGGACTAATTTCGGAATTACATCGGAGAAATATAGATGTATATGTATATTATTGCGCAGCAACAAATATAAAAGACAACAACCTTACTCAAAAACGGCAAGATGAAGCTAAAAGAGCCTTGGATGAATTACCGAATGAAAATATTATATTTTTAGATTTTTGTGATTCCTGTTATAAGCAGGAGAATGCGTTATCTCAAGCAAAACAGAGCGATATATTGAATAGTATATTCCAGAATCTTCGCAATATACAGAAGTCTGTTATATTAGTTTCATACGATAAAAATGGCGGATATGGTCATATTGATCATTTAATAGTGCATGGGTTAGGGCGAGATATAAAAAATAGATGTAAAAAAGTAAAGCGGCTATACGAAATAACACTTGCTCGTGATATATTTAATAAATGGATAAAAAAGAATGCACATCAAGCTCAAAAGTATTTACCGCAAACTCAATATTGGAATAAAGAATATGGATTACCTACAGAAGAAATAGATTATGTATATATTCTTTCATTACAACAAGCTCTAGAAAAAAGAAAGAAATTATCTGTTCATTCGAGCCAAATATCATCAGATGAATTCCCCTTATGCTTAACAGAAGAAGATTTTTTATACTTGTTTGGAAAAGAGTATATAAAAGAAGTTATTAAATAAATAAAATTTTATGACGTTAATTTTGTTCAGTAAAAAATTAAACGCAATATTTTGTCTTTCAATTAAAACTAGCGTCCTAATCTTAATACTATCATTATAGACCGGGCATTTGCAATCTTTTTGTCTTTAGTCTGCAAAGAAATCCAAATTTGTTTTTTTTACGATATAAGGGAATTAGTAGCATCTGATGGAAAGTTTTTTTGATTCCTCTAAACTGATATTTTTTCGTCATCGGGAATATCTACAATATAAAATATAAGTACAGATAACTCTACTGCTTACCTCTAGAGTAGAACGTGCAATCAAAATACCCTGACCAAGGTTTATGACCTTAGGAAAAAATATGAGCAGGAATTAGCGGAAATGTACCTTATTATTAACGGCATGGATGACGATTTGCGGCAGATGATGACAATAGAAAAAGGCTAGTGCTCAATATTTTTATTATATAGTCAACAGCAGAAGGAAATAATAAAAATGATTAAGGACTTTTATATTTGTCTGGACAATACGGCATTAAATTATGCACTGAAGCATTTCAGCAATCCGTTTACGCGGATAATGCGATGCTATACAGGTCTGGAAGTTGAGATGATTGTCAAGACAATGGAATCAAATAAAAGCAAAAATTTTTACACGCTCCGAGCAATGCAAAATAAAATATTAAAAGGCACTATTAAAAACCTTGAAGTCTTAGGTGCCATTTTTGAAAGAGCAGATAAAGGAAAAGAGGCTTGAAAAACATCAAGCCCTTTTCCTTCAAAATATTATTTTTTCTTTGATGGTTTTTGACTTAAAGCAGAACCTGCTGCAGTTTTGCTGGTACTGCTAAAGCGACCATCACGAAGAACTTTTGATGCAGCGGAAGCTGCTTTAGTACTGGTTACTTTACAAGTTTTAGAACACTTACTCATTTTTTATTTCCTTTTTTATTAATAGGAGAAATAAGGTAGGGAGACATTAGCCTCCCATCCCCATAGCTTATCTGTCAGCAACAAGAAAACAAAATGCTTTCTTACCGAAGTCTTTTGCATACAAGATTGTACCATTTTTAAGGCGAATCTTAGTTGTATAAAGCCAACGATAGCCAACAGGAGCCTCTTCACGATGCTTTTCCATCGTCTTTTACTCCTAAAATTACGCCTACACTTGATAACTTTGTCTTTTAGCTTGACAAATTAACCAAAAAGGAATAACATAATTTTGCGATTTTAAATGATACCCTTTTGGAACAGTCTAGCAGTAGGCTTCTCTAGAATGTATCTTTTAGTTAGGTTGTTATATTATGTAACAACCTTTTTTATTGCCAACTTGTCGTATTCAATTTTCTTAACCTCGTTTCTGCTGCAGAATAAGATACTCCACATTTCTCACATACCTCTTCAATACTTAAAGCATCAACTAAACCCTTAGGCATAAGAAGCTCTGCTGCATATGTATCTGCTTGCCATTCAGAATCTCTCCACGTTTCAATATTACCATATGTTTTTTCACGTGCAAATGCCTCATCAAATTTATGATGGAGAAACAAATGCCCTAATTCATGAGCAATGGTAAATCTAGATTGTGCATCTTTTTCACATGCATTGTTATATACAGACTCTTTTATTCTGATAGTCTTTTCGTGCGGTATTGTAACAGCCCACTTATCCTTCAAAATAGGATCATTATCGGCAATAATTTCAAATTTATATTCTGCAAAATGCCCCGTTCCAAAATTTTCAAGAATTCCAACCACATCACAAAAATAACCCTTAACTCCGAAAATAAGTCTTGTTAACTGAGCTACCAACCGAACATCCTTAACTTTCTTAGGAGCTACAGGAATTCCCGGTTTTCTTATTTGTTTACCATTTCTCATCAAATTAAACTCCGCTATTCAATATATCCCACATCGCCTTTTTCTCTTCCTCGGTCAGTTCATCTGCCTTTCGAGCAAAACAATATAATAATTCTTGGACATCACTCTTAGATGTATCCACCTTCAACTGTATAGATTTCTTACACCTAAGTTCATCATCTCTCGTAAGTTTGACTGCATTTTTAAGAGCAGCAATTTGTTCATCACTTAAATCATAATTTTTAATAATTTTTTCTACAAAATCTAATGGAATACTTTTCTTACCTGTCTCAACAGCAGATATAAAGGAAGAAGATACGCTAAGAGCTTTACTCATATCGTAGAGCCTAATGCCTATTGATATCCTGAGTGTTCTCAACCATTTTCCAAATTCTGTATACATGAGTTTATCTCCTAAAATCTTACGATAAACATACCGTACAAAGAAAAAAGATAGATGTCAACCATAAAGTTAAAAAATTAACCACGTGGTTTATATTTTATAGAATTTTATGCTAATTCAATAAGTTTCTTCTGAGCATCGGTGTTGTATTCGATATAGCGTTGGGTGGTGGCAAGGGTGGAATGTCCGGCCAGCATGCGGATATCGTTTAAGGTTCCGCCGGCAAGACTGATATTTTTAGCTGCTGTGGTAATGAATGTTCTGCGGCCGCTATGCGAGGAGCAGCCCTCAAAGCCGATTTCTTTATACAAATTATAAAAGAAGTTGACGATTGCCTGCGGACTGGTCTTATTGTCGCGTTCTGTCGTAATAATCCGATTCGTCAAATTAAAATGCTCATCCTTCTGCTGCTTGCTTAGCAATTCCGTTAATAAAACCGCCAAATCTTTATGCAAAGGAATAATCCGGCCGGATTCCT
The DNA here is from genome assembly GCA_017452115.1 of Alphaproteobacteria bacterium. GTDB lineage: Bacteria > Pseudomonadota > Alphaproteobacteria > RF32 > CAG-239 > MGBC133411. Next base: position 6,485 of record JAFTNB010000190.1, on the reverse strand, counting down.
TGCCCTTGGATGCCTTATTAATAAGGTTAATTTCTCGACTTAAATGTCCCTCCGAGTCGCAAACCATCAGCCAGCTTAGATTTGCTATTTCCTTTGCTCGTAATCCAGCTTTATAGCTAAGCATAAAAATAATTTTGTTACGGAGCGGATATCGCGTCCGTTCCAGATAACTCAATGCCAGTTCCTGTTGCTTTGATGTCAGAATTTTTGCTTGTTTGTTAAGTGCCATTTTTATTTAAAACTCATTATGTTATTGAATCTATGTAATAAATTATAATGAGTATAAAATAAAAGTCCAGGTTCAAAGTCTTGTAACGCTTGAAAAATAAGGACTCATTATAAAACTTAGATTATATAATGAGTTTATCCGCCGCAGACTTTGCAAGGTCTGGCACCTTGTGATTTTGCTTTGTCTTTGGTGGTTTTTATACAGTTTTTGATACAACGTTTTGCCCATTTACAGCTTGGGCTATGATAAATATAAGTCTTGGTATTCATAACTACGGTTGAGCTGTCGGAAGCCAAAACAGGTGCGGATAAAAGCAGGAAAATTAATAAACATACGGTTCTTTTCATCTTTCATTCCAGACTTTATTATAAATTTTTCCCCAGCCTTCATTATGGCTCGCTTCATCAACTTCAACAACCAAATCATCATTACCGACAAATTCGCGTGCCAATATCGGCGGCATGATTTCATCATCGCTGCCAACATAGTGGATTTGCGGAATTTTTGCAAATTGTTTACAGTAACTTTCCAAATTCATTGATTCATTAAGCGGCGGCAGGTTGTGATATTGCGTCCATGCCAAGTGATCGAGATTTCCGGCAATGGTAATAATTTTTTTGACATTCAGCCCCGGTTTGGCAGTTGCCACCAGTCCGGCAACTTGTGCACCTCCGGAAAATCCTACCAAAATGACCGGATTGTTGCCGACAATATTTTTAATTGCCTCATATTCGGCATTAATAACTTCCGGTGCAAAACGGGCAGTTGTCCAATGTCTTTTTGAACAAATCGGACTTTTAACATATTGGCATGGTCGGGCTAAGTATATGACATTCGGACTGTTGTCGCCAAAAGCCAGTTCACGGACTAAAGTTCCGCGAGGTGTCGGGTCTTGGGTTGCTTTGCCTCGGGCATTAAAGGCATAACCGTCACCTTCTATATATATTTTATAAGGAGCCGCCGGATTTGTAACCTTTTGCCAACTGGCAAGGATAAAATCCCGTGTTTTAACCTCTTTATACACAAAGTCAGCCGGCACCTTGATTGTCGTACACCCGACCAGAAACAGCAATGTTACTAATACTTTTATCATACGTTAAGCTCCTTATAAAAGGACTATATCGGCTTATTTATAAAAATTCCAGAGGGTTTTTGACTTTTAGCTTGATTGTCTTCAAAAGGCTTTATAATATAAATCCGAGCAGTTTACTGCTTAGGGCGTCGAAAACCCTTTTATAGACTTAGTCGTGTGCACACGACTCTAAATTGTGCCGACTTCTTGTTCTATGGACGGATGTCGGTGAATAAGGCTCAGCCAAATAAGCCGAGCCGTTTAAGTCTATACGGTTTTCGAACATCCGCCCGCCTTTCAAAGAAAAGCGGGTTTTTCTTTTAACTAGTTAGAAAAAGGATGTTTGATACATGAAAAATAAACTTTTAATTACAACGGCATTGGTGGCACTTTCTGTGTCCGGCAATGCTCATGCAGATGTAACTATTAATTCAGACACAGTTCTGGAAAGTGAATATACCGACAATGTAATAATTTCCGGAGGCAATGTTACAACCAAAGACAGTTCTACCGTTAGCCTGAATTATCCTGACGGAAAAAATTTAACAGTTAACGGCGGAAACTTATCCTTAAACGATTCCACCATTTACACTTTTAACGGCAATACGGAAATCAGCGGAGATGCTGTTCTTAATTTAAATAATGACAGCGATATCGACACCAACAAATTAACCATCAGCGGAGGAACAATCAACCTTAATAAGGGTGAACTTCGTCAGAATAATAGTTTTACCATGACAGGCGGTACAATTAACGCAAACGGCCAAACGCAAATAGGTTCTGTCGGAAGAGATACTGAAAAAGTTGAAGGCACCGTAACAAGCTATGCCGGAGGAACAACGGATATCAGCGGCGGCGTGATAAATGTTAAAGGCGGTGTAGGTCTTGGCAGTTCGGCAAATGACATTTACGATAATGGTAATGTTATTTTTGGTACCTCTATTAAATTAAGAGGTGATGCAACTCTGGACATTAAAGAGGGAGCAACCTTATTTGCTTATGAAAATTACAAAATTGATGAGCCGGATTTAGATAACTCTGACCTTGATGTTGTAACCTTTGGTAATAAAGCCACAATTACAATGAATGACAACACTTCAAAAATTAATCTGGCCGGAACGTTAAGTGCCAATATTAATGGTGATGATCGCGGTAAAATTCATTTTCAAAATTCCGGTGCTCAGATTGATGGTGATGTTGAAGCTGCCAGCCTGATTTTTGAAGACAGCCACACCTTAAGCCAAGCTGTTTCTGGTGAAATCGGCGGCTTGGATATTTTTGAAATTAAAAAAGGCACCATGGTTTATGATAAGGAAATCAGCGGCGGCGCTTCCAGCGTTATTGTCGGCGAAGGTGCAACGCTTGATATAGGAACAAATGCTTTGCATTCCGGCGGTGAAAAAGGTGTTGACAGTGAAGGTGTTCACTTCAAAGACAATTCGACTTTAGCCTTTACTGTAACCGATAAAGACACTTATGGTAAAATCCATGCCAATTACGTTAATATCAGCGAAAACGGTACAAATTTGAATATGACCTTAAACGGTGCCGCTTTGGCCAAAGGTGAAACAACAACCTTAAAATTATTTAATGGTGAAGATTCCGATACGGTAGAAATCGAAGGTAAGTTTGCCAACCTGAGCCAAAATTCCCGTTATGAATTTACGGACAATGGCGACGGAACTTTTAATGTTACTTCTGTCGGTTCTGCCACAGATGCTGTTGTTGATGCCGGTGGTTCCGCCAACAATGCCGGAACAGCCGAGGCATGGGACAGCGTCAGTGCTTCAACCAGCTCTCCGGTTGCTGCCGCAGTTACGGAAAAACTGGCACAGCTTTCCAACAGCACAAATGCTGCCGAGCAGAAAGCCTATGTTGACGCTTTGACGGCTGTAGCTCCGGAAGTTGCGCCGATGGTTCAAAAAACACAGACAGAAACAGCCAATCAGGTCTTTGGTGCCGTATCAACCCGTTTAACCGGGGGTTCAATCTCAACCGGTGGCGAAGGTATGGCTTCCGGCGATAATATCTTCAAACGTGGTGCAATGTGGGTTCAGGGCTTGTTCAACAAATCCAAACTGGACGATACATCCAAAGCCAAAGGTTTTGATGCAGATTCTAACGGTATTGCCTTCGGTGCCGAGAAGTTTGTAACCGATGATACTAAGGTCGGTATTGGTTACGCTTATACCAACACCGATATTGATGGTTTCATGCGAGATACTGATGTTGATACACATACTGCCATCTTGTATGGTGAATATAAACCATCCAACTGGTATGTAAATGGTATTGCGACCTATGGCTGGTCTGATTATGAAGAAAGCAAGAGTGTCGCCGGAGTTGGTGTCAAAGCTGACTACGATGTCGAAACCTTTGGTTTGCAGGCAATGACCGGTTACGATATGAATATCAACGGCTTAGGCATTACACCGGAAGCTGGATTGCGTTACGTTCACATCAAACAAGATGCTTACAAAGATTCTGCCGACCAGCATGTATCTTCCAACGACAGCGATATTTTAACCGGTGTCATCGGAGCTAAAGTCAGCAAAAACTTTGAGCTGTCCAATGGTATGAACATCAAACCGGAAGCCAGAATTGCCGCAACCTACGACTTGATGAACGATGACGTTAATTCTGTCGTAACCTTGGCTAATGGTTCGGCTTATGCGGTTGAAGGTGAAGCCCTTGACCGTTTCGGAATGGAATTTGGTGCCGGTGTAACTGCGGAAGTCAACGACAATGTCGAACTTTCGCTTGGTTATGAAGGTAAATTCCGTCAGGACTACCAAGACCATACAGGCTTGATTAACGCTAAATATAAATTTTAAGCGTTAAATCACTAAAACTAAGCAGCCCCGGATATTTTGTGTTCGAGGCTGTTTTTTTCTTAAAAAGTTCTCTTGACAATGAAATTTTTTTTATTATACAGCCACTTGACCAAGCAAGGTCTAATAACGCTCAAATACTTGGCTGGCTTGCTTTTGATGTCAGATCAGATATGGAATTTTCTGAACAACGACAAAAAACAGCAGGTTTTAAAATTACTTTGTTCGGAAATTTTATTGGACAGCAAAAATGTAGATATTTCAATAAGAAAGCCTATCTTAGCACTGGCTAAAATAGGCTCTTGTCAAGTTTGGCTGGACTTGTCGTGTAATACACGAATCACAAATTTTGTTATTTATTGATATTTTTAAAATAGCAGGTAAAATTATAGTTCAAATGCAAATATTTATTTAGGTATGAAATGGAACAGAATTTTACTAATAATTTTATAGAAAACCAATATCGGGAATTGCAAGAATATTTAACAGAGGAGTTCATTAATCTTTATGATAGTTTTTCTGATGAAAAATTGCAACTTGTTTTATCTACACTACATGACCGATTGATTTATTATTTTAAGATAATGAATGATAGGTTACCAACAAAAGATTTTGAAGCACATTTTTGGGCAGATCCAAGCCGGCAATTAATTCGTGTGATAGATTGTATAGAAACAGTTCAACGAAAACTATGTAATTCTGAGTATGCATTTGATATTGAGCCATATTATAACAACCTTATTAAAAGATGTTCTTCGTTTTTAGAAAAAAGTGGGGGGAGTACTATTCCTGCTCATATGGAAAAAATAGAATTATATTATTCAATTCCTGTGTTTAGAAAGAGAGATAGAATTGAAGTAAAAAAATCTGCAGTGCAACTCTATAATCTTAAACTTTTAGGGGAAGGCTCATATGCAAATGTATATGTTTATAAGGATGAGTTTTATAACAAAAATTTTGTATTAAAAAGAGCCAAAAAAGATTTAACTGATAAAGAAATACAAAGATTTAAACAGGAATATGATGAGATGAGTCGGTTGGCTTCTCCATATGTAGTTGAAGTATATAATTATGATGATATTCGAAAAGAATATATTATGGAGTATATGGATACAACACTATATACATATATTGAAAAAAATAATTCAATATTAGATATGCCAGCAAGGAAATCTATTGGGTTACAAATTTTGAAAGCCTTTTCTTATATACATTCAAAATCATTATTGCATAGAGATATTAGTCCTAATAATGTGTTAATAAAAAAGTATGATGATGTTGTTGTGATAAAGGTTTCTGATTTTGGTTTAGTTCGTATTCCTAATAGCGATTTAACATCATTGCAAACAGAAGTTAAAGGTTGTTTTAATGATCCTTCATTACAGATTGAAGGGTTTAATAACTATTCTCTAGTTCATGAAATTTATGCTCTTACAAGGCTACTTTATTTTGTTATGACAGGAAAGACAAATCTTAATAATGTTAAAAATAATAAGTTGAAATGTTTTCTTGAAAAGGGAACATCAACAATGAAATCTAGTCGTTTCCAATCTCTTGAAGAGTTAAGTAAATCATTCAAAGAGCTGTAGTCGTATAATTACTTTAAAAGGTTTCTTCCATTCTATTAGCTCTAAAAAAAATCGATTTAAAATGAAGCAAATACAATAGGCACTAAACTTTTCATGTCGCAATCTCCTTCAAATAAAAATCCTTTATTATAATAAAATTATGTATTTAAGAAAGAGTAAAATAATTTACTGAAAAACAACATAAAATATTTTTTATCTTACGCGTTATAAGGGGCTAGTTAAAAAATAGCCTTTTTTTGAAGAAATACCGTTTAAGCAGAAAATTTTTCAGAGAAAAGGAAAGTTAAGATGAAACGGTCGTCCTGGCTATATCCTGCCTATTTTAGCAAAAATAAATTGTCGTCAACGTCAAAAACTTTTATTTTAAGCAAGTTTCAAACCGAATTTTGGTAAAAAATAATCCCAAAACGACAAACTGTATTCGAACTGGTTAAACTATTGAAAAATAAGGATAGTTATGAGAGCCGGTTCGTATGGATAGTAAAAAAGGCTAGGTTTGAAAACATATTATACGAACCGTAAAATATTCTTAAAAAACAAGAGGTTAGACCTGAAAATCTAACCTCTACCTATCTTGGCTGGAGACGACGTGCAGTTTCCGAGTGAATTTGTCTATTTTATTATGAGCATATAATAAAAATAATATTGAGCTTATAAAAAAGAAACTATACCATAATCAAAAGCAAGCAATGTTTGGATTTAATAATATGGCTAAAACGTTAAAAACACTAAATGATAAAGAAATAGAAATAATAAAAAAACTG
>JAFTNB010000189.1 GCA_017452115.1 Alphaproteobacteria bacterium | reverse complement strand
TTGAAGGCGTTATAAATTATTCAGAAAAAGAAGATGCCAGAACCGATTATAACGGTAAAGCAAATACTGCGGCAATAGTCGCTATTCACACAAGTATTGGAGAAACATCGTCAAGTTCTGCTGCAATGTATTGCAATTCGTATTCTACTGTGGGAACAAATGCAGGAGATTGGTACTTACCTGCCTATGGTGAATTTTATAATTATATATGCAGTAATAATAGTCTACTTGCATCAACAATGACTACTTTAGGGTGGAATACGCCTCCTTATTATATGTGGACATCATCTGAATATACTGCCAAATACCCATGGATGCATTCGTTTAGTGCTTGTGATAGAGGTACATTGCAAACTAAAGATACAAGTACTTACTTGGCTTTCTGTGTACTTCCTATTAATATAAATAATAATTAAAAAAGGGCTTGCGATTAGGCAAGCCCTACTCTCTCGGATAATGATAATTACTCGATTTCAGTTACTTCATCGTTAGCGTTATCTTCGTTGTCTCTTACGCTTTCGCCTAAAACCTCACTTCCGGTTTCTTCTTCAAGTTCTTCTCCATCACCCTCATCGGCATCAAGCCAAGTAACAGACATAACTTTTTCATCATCGGAAGTACGGAACAAAATCACACCCTGTGTCTTTCTTCCGGCAACACGAATATCCTCAACCGGCATACGAATCAATTTACCGCTATCGGTAATCATCATAATTTGGTTGTCATCTTCAATTGGGAATGAACTAACAACTTCTTTATTGCGAGCAGACATTTCCATATTGGCAATACCCTGACCGCCGCGACCGGTTACACGATATTCATAAGAAGAGGAACGTTTGCCATAACCGGTTGATGTTACAGTCAAAATAAATTGTTCTTTAGCTGCCATCTCACGATATTTATCGCCTGTCAATACATTAAGCAATCCGGTTTCTTCGGCACTGACAGAGCAATCTCTTTCTGCTTCCATACGTTTGATAGCAGAAGAAATTTTTGAATACTCATCTCTTTCTTCTGAAGCTGCATCGCTATGATTGAGTACAGACATTGAGATTACTTCATCATTATCAGCAAGTTTAATCCCTCTTACACCGGTTGAATTACGTCCGACAAACATACGAACATCAGTCACAGGGAAACGTATACACTTACCGCTTCTGGCAGCGAGCAAAATATCGGTATCTTCGTTACAAATTCTAACGTTAATCAATTTATCGCCATCATCAAGTTTCATGGCAATTTTACCATTAGACTGGACATTAACAAAATCCATTAATGAGTTGCGGCGAACATTACCTTGAGCGGTTGAGAACATAATTGACAGACCTTGACAATCAGCCTCATTCTCCGGCAGTTTCATAATTGTAGTAATATTCTCACCTTCTGATAATGACAGTAAGTTTACAAAAGGCTTACCTTTGGAGGTTGGAGAACCAAGTGGTAGTTTGTATACTTTCATCTTATAAACCAAACCTTTGGAAGAGAAGAACAGAACAGGAGTATGTGTACTAGATACAAACAATCTGGTTACAAAATCTTCTTCTTTGGTTGCCATCCCCGATTTACCTTTACCGCCACGTTTTTGAGCCTTATAAGCACTCAATGGAACACGTTTGATATAACCGGCTTCGGTTACGGTTACAACCATTTCTTCACGCTGAATCAAAGATTCAATATCTGTATCGTATTCGATATCTTCAATTTTTGTACGGCGAGGAGTTGCATATTCGTCCTTAATGGCAACAAACTCATCACGCATGATTGCAAAGAGTTTTTCACGGCTGCGCAAAATGGACAAACATTCTTTAATATCTTCACCCAATCCACGCAATTCTTCATGAATTTTATCTCTTTCCAAACCGGTTAAGCGATGTAATCTCAAATCAAGAATAGCTTTTGCTTGTGCTTCTGACAAGTGATAGAAGCCATTTTCTACTTTTCTGTCTGGTTCATCAATCAAAATTACCAAAGGTTCAACATCACCGGCAGGCCATGCCTTTGCAAGCAAAGCTTCTTTTGCTTCTTGAGGAGTTGGAGATGTACGTATCAAATTGATAACCGGATCTAAATTCTCAACAGCAATAGCTAAACCAACTAACGTATGAGCACGATTACGAGCTTGATTAAGCTCAAAAATTGTACGGCGGCGGATAACTTCTTCACGGAAATCAATAAATGCGCCAATGATTTCTTTGAGGTTGAGCATTGCCGGACGACCGTTATTAATCGCCAAAACGTTCATACCAAAACTGGTTTGTAATGGAGTGAACTTATAGAGTTGATTAAGTACTACATCTGCCTGAAAATCGCGTTTCAATTCAATAACAACACGTACTCCGTGACGGTCAGACTCATCACGTATTTCAGAAATGCCCTCAAGTTTCTTTTCTTTAACAAGTTCGGCAATACGGGTAATCATAGCCGCTTTGTTTACCTGATAAGGAATTTCATGAACGATAATGGCTTCTTTATCCTTACGAATTTCTTCAATCGTGCATTTGGCTCTCATCATTACAGAACCACGACCGGTATAATAAGCAGATTTGGCACCACCATAACCCAAAATTAAACCCCCAGTCGGAAAATCCGGTCCGGGAACGATGTTAATCAAATCATCAATGGTAATTTCCGGATTATCAATGTAAGCACAACATGCATCCAAAACTTCGCCTAAATTATGCGGGGGAATATTTGTAGCCATACCTACGGCAATACCATTAGCGCCATTAACCAATAAGTTAGGATAACGTGCCGGCAAAACGACTGGTTCTTGCAAGGTTTCATCATAGTTAGGCATAAAATCAACAGTATCTTTATCGATATCTTCAATCAAAGCATGGGCTACTTTTTCTAAACGTGCTTCTGTATAACGCATAGCAGCGGCGCCATCACCATCCATAGAACCAAAGTTCCCTTGCCCATCCACTAATGGTAACCGCATTGCGAAATCTTGCGCCATACGTACCATTGCTTCATAAACAGCACTATCTCCATGGGGGTGATATTTACCTAACACTTCACCCACAATACGTGCCGATTTACGATACGGGCGATTATAATCATAGCCGTTTTCATACATTGTATAAATAATACGGCGATGCACCGGCTTTAAACCGTCACGAACATCAGGCAAGGCACGTGCAACAATAACACTCATAGCATAATCAAGATATGAACGGCGCATTTCTTCCGAAATTTCAATCGGAGCAATACCATTATTCTCAACTACAGTATTATCAATAATTTCGTTTTCTTCAGACATATTTTTCCTTTACATTATTCTTTTATACTGATGGAAATAATAGCAAGATTCAGATTTTCTAACCAGTTTTTTCTCAAACTTATACCCATTAAAAAAGTGCACTTTCTTCTCTATGGGCAAAAAAAGCGCCTTAAAATCGATTTTTCAGGTTTTTATAAAATAAAAAGTTAATGCGTTATGCTTTATTGGTTAAAAAAAAGCTTTTATATTATACAAATTCGCGTTCCTGTTTTCTATTAAGTATTTACATTTGATGAAATATATGATATAGTTCTGATTAGGAGCAATTCTTATAATTGGAGCTATAAGATGAGGAAAGATATATTAATTTGTAGATGCCTTGAATTTTTTGCTTTGCAAAAAAATAGGCATGACAACTCTATTAATAATCAGGAGATTCCTTGACGATTGCTGTCGCAATCGAAGAATGACAATAAAAGGTCTGTCATACTCGGGTAATTTTTCTTTTCTGTCATACTCGTGCTTGACACGAGTATCCATGGATCCTCGGAACAAGTCCGAGAATGACTATAAAAAATGAGTGTCCGAGAATGACTGTAAATCTTAGTAAAGTTCTAGGCATGACAATTATGATGTGGATACTCGTGTCAAGTTTGACTATGACGAATGCAGTACATGCGGAATGTACACCGGCGCCGGATTGTGCATCAATCGGTTATACTGAAACTTCTTGTGAAACGACTTCTCTTAAATGTCCGTTTGATACTTCTAAACTTTATTGCTTGCCTTGTGATACCTCTTTTAAATATGATTGGCGGCGTAGGCTCTGTTTGTAATGGGAAATATGCTTCTTGTGAATGTTCAAGTGGAACTATATTTGAAAATGGAAATTGTATTTGCGACACTTCTTGTACTGTCGGTGCTATTTATTATTCTGACAAAACTTGTTCTGTTTGTGTAGTTAGCGGTAAAACTGCAATCGGTATTGTGGTAAAAGAAAATGAACTAATAATAAGCCATAAATCAAGCTCTACTTATAAATAGGCCTCTAATACGAGTACAGACACATCATTAACGAATATTACAAGTACAACAGATGCCAAAGCAGACTTTAATGGAAAGGGTAATACTGTTGCGATTGCTGCCGCATATCCGAATGATACTAGTAGTAACAACGCAGCAATCTATTGTAATTTGTATTCTACTGCAGGAACGTCTGCCGGAGATTGGTACTTGCCGGCTGCAGGAGAAATTTATAGCTATGTGTATGGAAATTATAGTGTAATTAATACTACTATGGAAAAATTAGGTTGGTCTTTGGGTAGTGTTTGGCTTTGGTCTTCATCCGAGGTATCTAACACCATCGCTTTGATTGTGTATTCCGGTAACGGTGGCATGGGCGAACATCTTAAGGACAACCTATAGGTCAGTCGTTTGTTTCCTTGCTATTTAACCATTCGCCACGGAAAGTTTACTGCTGGCATACATGTTTACACCTTTATATTGAAATCTTAATGATTATGTATATATGGATTTCATAGCCATAAGGAATAGAAACATGAATAAAATATTAGGATTTGTATTAATTTCTGGACTATCATTAATAGCACTATCAGCAGAGGCCGCATCCAATCGAGGATCGGTTCAGCGTACTGCAGCTGCAGAAGAAAGAAGAAATTTTTCTTTTAGCGAATTAGGTAACGATTATGCTGATTTTAAGAATATGCTTAACAAAAAATATGGATTCAATTATTCCGTAGATGTATCGTATATGCCACAAAGAGGAGCTCCATCCGGTAAAAAAACAGCATAT
>JAFTNB010000188.1 GCA_017452115.1 Alphaproteobacteria bacterium | reverse complement strand
TGACTTTTTATTGTCGTATCTTTGTCTGAACATGTAAACATCTTTCGTTCTCCTTTTGTCTCTTCTTGTTCTAACAAAAAGTGTCAACGAAATTATTAACTTGCACAATCCTCGGACATACACTCACTACAGTCATCCTCGGACTTGTTCCGAGGATCCATGGATACTCGTGTCAAGCACGAGTATGACATAAAAGAAAGACAGCACGAGTATGACATTAAGGTAGGTGTCATTCTCGGACACTCATTTTTTATCGTCATTCTCGGACTTGTTCCGAGAATCCACTTAAATAACTTGGATACTCGGGATAAACCCGAGTATGACAGAACTTTTATTGTCATGCCTATTTTTTGCAAAGCAAAAAATTCAAGGCATCTACAAATTAACATATTATTCCTCATCTTATAGCTCCATTTATAAGAATTAACCCTAACAAGAACTATATCATATATTTTACCAAATGTAAACACTTAATGAAAACTATACGAGAAGATTTGTATAATTCACTTAATTCATTTGCCAAAAGATATAAACTTTGTTACAAATACTCATTATTAATGAAATAAAGGATATAACTATGGAACATAGAATTATCAAAATTGGTAATTTTGAACTTGGTAACAATCGTCCCTTAGCCTTACTTGCAGGACCTTGCCAAATTGAAAGTCGTCAGCATGCTATTGATATGGCTGGTGCAATGGTTGAAATCACCAAAGAATTGGGAATGAATTACATTTTTAAGGCATCTTTCGATAAAGCCAATAGAACATCCATAAATACTGCTCGAGGTGTAGGACTTGAAGAGGGTATGCGTACTTTTGATGAAATCAAAAAATTATATAATAATATTCCGATTGTTACGGATATTCATGAAAAAGAACAATGCGCCATTGTCGCTCCTCATGTAGATATGCTGCAAATTCCGGCTTTTTTATGTCGCCAAACCGATTTGGTTGTTGCGGCTGCAAAAACTAATAAAGTAATCAATATCAAAAAAGGACAATTTTTAGCCCCTTGGGATATGAAAAATCTTGTCAAAAAATCGGATGATTCCGGAAATAATAATGTTTGTATTACTGAACGTGGTTCCAGTTTTGGATATAACACATTGGTTACAGATTTCCGAGGACTTCCCAGAATGGCACAAGACAGTGGATGCCCTATAATTTTTGATGCTACTCATTCTGTCCAACAACCCGGAGGACAAGGTGGAACTTCGGGCGGACAAGCTGAATATGCTCCTGTTTTAGCTCGAGCAGCTGTTGCTGTTGGTGTTGCTGCGGTATTTATTGAAACTCATGACAATCCGGCAAAGGCTTTGAGTGATGGTCCTAATATGATACCGCTTCACGAAATGAAACATGTCCTTTCGTATTTACAGGAATATGATAAAATAACTAAAAAATTATAATGTCTTTAATATGCAATTTACAGACAACGGATATATAATTGATGCCAAAAAACACGGTGAGAACTCATTGATACTCACCGTGTTAACATGTAATTATGGAAAAATAACCGGTTATGTAAAGAACTGCATGCACAAAAAGAATTTGGCGGTATATCAGCTTGGAAATGCGGTAAAAATTGATGCTTACTCTCGAGTTGATGAAAATATGCTCACCTTAAAAGCGGAACTTCAATCCGCAAGTGCTGTTAATTTTATCACCACCCCATCAAAACTATCGGCTCTTTCTGCTTTTTGTTCACTATGTTGCAGCTGTTTGCCTGAACAAGCTCCAATTCATAGGCTTTATGATTACGTAGATAAATTTTTTTCACAAATTAATGAAGAAAATTGGTTGGCTTATTATTGCTATTTTGAGTTTTTTTTACTTGATGATTTAGGTATAGGATTGGATTTGAGTGAATGCGCCGCCACCGGAACAACTCAAAATTTATGCTATGTATCACCAAAAAGCGGAAAAGCAGTTTGTGAAGAAGCTGGTTTTGTTTATAAAGAAAAATTATTTGCTTATCCTAAATTTATAGTGGAAGAAAATTATTATCCGACAAAAGATGAAATAACAAATTTATTAATAATGACAGAGTTTTTCCTGCAAAAAAACTTTTTTAAAACTCATGGCTTGAAATTCCCCCAAAACCGTGCTAATTTGCGAAATAATTTGAATTTATAAATGTAAAGTTGAGATACAGATGTCTGAAGTTGTTGAAGAAAAAATTAAAGATGTTCACCTTGCAGAAGAATTAAGCAAACGATATTTGTCTTATGCTATGTCGACTATTGTTGCCCGTTCTCTACCTGATGTCCGTGACGGTTTGAAACCGGTTCATCGCCGCTTGCTCTATGCTATGCGCCAACTTCACCTTGATCCCAAATCCGGATTTAAGAAATGCGCCCGTGTTGTCGGTGATGTTATCGGTAAATATCATCCTCACGGAGATTCTGCTGTTTATATGGCAATGGTACGTTTAGCACAAGATTTTTCGGTTCGCTACCCCTTGGTCGATGGACAAGGGAATTTCGGAAATATTGATGGCGATGGTCCAGCTGCCATGCGATATACAGAAGCACGTTTAACCGAATTTGCCATTGCTCTAATGGATGGCTTAAATGAAAACTCGGTTGATATGCGTGAAACTTATGACGGAGAAGAAAAAGAGCCTATAGTTATGCCGGCTTCTGTACCCAATCTCCTGTGTAATGGTTCTGCCGGTATTGCCGTAGGTATGGCAACCAATATTCCGCCTCATAATCTTGG
>JAFTNB010000016.1 GCA_017452115.1 Alphaproteobacteria bacterium | reverse complement strand
GAATAGATACCGCTGATGCAGGCAGCATAGAGGTTGATTTTATTTCAGATACAAATATTGTCATGAAAGATATATTACAGTTATCTGAACAAGAAATGGATATATATCACAATATATATCTAGGATTTGTTTTCCAGAACCATTATCTGATTGATAATTGGAATATTAAAGAAAATATAGCTATTACATTGCAGCAGCAGGCAGAGGAGAATCCACAATATACCATAGATGAAAAAATTGAAAATGTACTCAAATATATCGGTTTACAAAATATAGAACTAAGAAAACCAAATGAATTAAGCGGCGGACAATCTCAAAGAATTGCGATTGCAAGAGCGTTGGCAAAAAAGCCAAAGGTTATTTTGGCAGATGAGCCTACCGGAAATTTAGATTCTAAAAGTAGCGAGAAGATTTTTGCATTACTTAAAGATATATCAAAGAATTGTTTAGTAGTTGTGGTTACACACGATGAGCAATCTGCATTAGAATACGGAGATAGAATAATAAAGTTAAAAGATGGTAATATAATAGACGATATAAATAACCAAAGCGAACATTTTGAATATAACATGGCAATTAAAGATGTCCAAACTAATTCAGAAGAGTCAATAGAAACAAAGAGTTTGGAGAAACTTAAAGATTTTATCTGTACTAAAATAATATCAGATAAAAATAACAAGGATTTTTTTGTGAATGTAAAGTTTAATAAAACAACAAATAATAATATATCAAATTCCGAACGTAAAACTAATATAAAAATAAAAAATATTAGCAAAAAAACCATTTTCATGTTTGCCATAAATAATCTAAAAATCAGAAAAGTACGCCTTGCCATTACAGTTTTGATATTTACACTTACATTAATGTTTTTGCAGGTAATCGGTGAGCTGTGTATTTCTAATTCTAATAAATCAGTATGTGAATACCTTGTAAATAACAACGTAAATAAAATTTATTTAGGAACAGATATAAGCTATCGAAGTGATTTTTATGATGAATATATTGTCAACAGAGCAGATACAAAAGAAATAAAAAACCTTATTAATAAATATTGGGAACAAAAAAATTGTTATTCAAATATTTCAGAGGCAATCTTATCAAGCACAGATTATGAAATAATTGCACTTATTAATGCTAATACAGATAAAATAGTATTACTTAGCGGAAACGAACCAATCAATGCAAATGATATATGTATCACAGATTATTGTGCAAAGCAGTTAGGATTTAGCAATAACTGTATTGGGGAAAAAATATATATATATGATGTAGAATTTACAGTATCCGGAGTAATTGACACTAATTATGAAGAACAAGGCATTCTTATGAAAAGATCAACTAATAGAATGACACCATATGATGATTATTTAGTAAAAAAAAGATATTCGAGATGCGCTTGTTCAAAAGATTTTGCAAAATACTTATACGAAAAAAGTGAGTATATATCAATAAAAGCTTCTAATTTTTTTATTGAAAGTGACGAAAACTATATTAATTCATCTATAAATTATTCCGGAATAAAAAATATTAAAGATTCCGCCTTAATCAAATATGGACGAATACCTCAAAATAAATACGAAGTTTTAGTTTCGTATGATTTTGCTGTAAACAATTATTTGATTGATAATAATGAATTTATAGAAAAACATTTTTATTATTTAGATATTTACGATACAAAATATAATGGTGCTTATTACGGGAAAATAAATATGTATGACATTCTTGGCGAAATAACCATTGTTGGTATAGTCGAAACAAACGGTATTTCACCAGTAGACGTATGGGTAAATGATGAAGTT
>JAFTNB010000187.1 GCA_017452115.1 Alphaproteobacteria bacterium | reverse complement strand
TTTACCTTTTCCAAATACAACAACGGTACCTTTAGGAAGATATTTTAAGTCAGCAACGTTGCAATTAATTCTTACAAAATTAGGATTGTTATCTAAGTATTTTTTTGCCATATAAGCACTGCCGCCATGCATTTCGCCAAGATTTGCGCGATTGAACATACGTTTTACACCACGATAACAATATCCGGGATAATTCATATTACGGACTACTTTTCTGGCATGTAATGCTAATTCAGCGCCCTGTTCACTAACTTGAAGAGCTTGTAAATCTTCTTTAGTGAAAAAATATTCTTTGAAACTTATATCTGCAATTGTCTTGGGAGTAACTTTTACTGTATCTTCTACGTCTTCGTTATAATTAATACCTTGATTATTAAGCCAAGCTATTGCTTCTTTGGTATCAAACTCAGGAACATCTGCTGCAGTAAAATTTTCAGCAGTAAGAAACTTTGTTTTTTCTTTATCTGTTTCTGATTTTTTGGTTTGTTGAATATGAAGCGCTATTTTATTTTTTAATTCGTCCGCAAAATTAGTTCTGGAACCGGCAGTCGTAATATTTCCGGCTCCATACATTCCCCATAGCGCAGCGACAGCCACTCCATAACGGCGCACAATATTACTAACGTCATTACCAATAATTTGACCTACTTCTTGGACTTCTGAACTAATATGACGTATGTTTTTAACTTGTTTTTTTAATTGTTCTTTAGTTTGCTGTTCTAAAATTGGCATATAGCAGTCTACTTTGTTTTTTAATTCAATCACTGCTGTATTTTTTTTGTAAAAAAATGATTTTATACTTGATGAAGACGGCATATGTTTACGCAATCTTGCAATGACTGTTTCTTTGTCCACTTTTATTGTTGGTTGTGGTATGGATTTTATATTTTGTTTGGAGGTCGATAAAACTTTTGTTATTTGTTTTGCCGCAGCTTTTACCTTAATCTGTTGAGTTACAGGTTTAGTGGTTTTTGATACTGGAGCAGTTTCAATTTTTTTAATTTTTAAACGGCTATTTGCTTTATTAAGCATTATTTTTGCACGTCGAGCTTCAGGTGTAAATTCGTATTTCATACCTGTGGAGGTATGTATATATTCTTTACCAAATTCATCAATAAAACCATTCATAGATTTATATGCATCGGGAGATAGATGTAAATTTCCGGCAGCATAAGCTGAAATTTGTTTTTTTGCGGATAAAACAATCATTTCATATCTATTATTAAAAAGAGTACTAATATGCTTATCTGCAATTAATTTAGTACAAATATTATATATATTTTTTATATAATCAAAGTCGCTCTTTGTATAACTTTTTTTGTGCATAATGGAGCAATTGAAGCTTTGTACCTCTATGATATCACTATATTTCACACCAATTCTCCGATTATTATATACATTTATTTAATAGCAGTAATATGGCATTTAAATAGTTTTTTTTCAAAATAAAAATGAGAAAATTGACAAAATGTCACATTTCTGTAACAGAAGGGTGTTTTTTAATAAGTAATCATTTAATAAATTTTAAATGTTTATTTATTAAAATATCTTTAGGAGTATTTATTATGATTGAAATTATATTAGATGGAAATGCTGATGACGAGTTTTGTGGGCAAAAATATTCAGTAATTGAAGTCGCGTCAGAAACTTTAAATAGCTGGACGAAATATAAACAATTAGCGCAGCAAATTATTGTTGATTATGCTAAGGAATTGGCTGTTATAATAAAATTAGAAAATCCTAATATTTTTTTAAATAAGCTTGCGGTTGCCTTATTTGTAGAGTCACTCACAACTCCCAACCAACTACAATATGCTGTTTTTAAAGTAAAAAATTTACAACAATCTCGTGAACAATATAAACCATATGCCGCTCTAACTATAGCTATTAAATATGCCTTAAATCTTGCTAATGAAAACCATAACACAATTTATAAAAATATTTCCGAACTCGGATATTTAGGAATTGAAACAGAACAAGATTATACAACTAATATTCTAGTTTTAACTCTACCCAATAGTGATTCTACGCCTTTGGTCATTACTTCCAATAATTTAGAAGATACTATTTGCGGAGTTGCATTACTTAAAGCTTTGTCTTTAGCGCAAATAAAATTTAGTATCATACTAAAAATTGAGCGTAATGAAACCGAAATTTCATCAAATAAAGATGTTTTAGTTGAAAAAATTATTCAAAATGCATCTCCTTGGATAAATTAAAATATAAGCGAATCTTTTTTTAATTTGCTCATAAAAAATAATGTTTTTTTATGTATAAATATCAAGTTTATAA
>JAFTNB010000186.1 GCA_017452115.1 Alphaproteobacteria bacterium | reverse complement strand
TTGGCTTAACTGACCGCGGCAAAGCAAAAATACTGTACGTTCTTTTAAGTTATCAAGCATAACGGAAAATAAATTAAATGCTTCTTTTTTATATTCATTAAGCGGATCTTTCTGTCCATAAGCACGCAGAAGAATCGTATGCCGCATATGGTCAAGCAAAGCAATATGATCTTTCCATAACTGGTCAAGGACTTGCAATAAAATACTTTTTTCAACCATACGCATAATATCGTCAGGAACATTAGCATTTTTATTTTGTAAATGCTTTTCAATCTCCTCCACTACGCGATTTTGAATTGAGGTAGCTTCAGTACTCTTATCGGTTGCCCAATCAGTGATTGGTAAATCTATACCCACAATACGTTGAACATCTGCAGCTAATTCACTAGAACGCCAATCGCTTGGAGATGTACCGAACGGAATATATTTATTGGCTAATTCTTGGAAATAATCATAAATCATATCCGTAATTGTTTCCGAAACATCATCAGTTTGCATTAATTCTTTTCTTTGTTCATAAATAACCTTACGTTGGTCATTCATCACATTATCATATTTAAGCAAATTTTTACGAATATCAAAGTTACGGGCTTCAACTTTTTGTTGAGCCTTTTCTAAAGCTTTACTAATCCATGGATGAATCAATGGTTCACCCTCCGGCAATCCCATACGCTGCAACATTGCGCTCATACGTTCAGAACCAAAAATACGCATTAAATCATCTTCCATGGAAAGGAAGAATTTTGAAGTCCCCGGATCCCCCTGACGACCGGAACGGCCACGAAGCTGATTATCAATACGGCGGCTTTCGTGCCGTTCGGTACCCAAAACATACAAACCACCGGCAGCTAAAGCCTTTTCTTTATCTGCGGCTATTTTAGCTTTGAGTTCTTGTTTGATTTTTTCAATCTGTTCTTCACTCTCATCACCTTTCAAAACTTCTTTAAGGCGCATTTCCAAGTTACCGCCGAGTTGAATATCAGTACCTCGACCTGCCATATTGGTAGCTATTGTTACAGCTCCGGGGACACCGGCTTGGGCAACAATAGCGGCTTCTCGTTCATGATGGCGAGCATTCAAAACTTCAAATTTTATATTGGATTTTGCACGTAACAATTCAGCAACGAGTTCAGATTTTTCAATTGAGGTTGTACCAACAAGAATCGGCTGCCCTCGTTTTTGACAATCAATAATGGTATCAATAATTGCCGTATATTTCTCTTTAGCCGTGCGATAAATTTCATCGTGGTGATCAATGCGGGATACCGGGCGATTAGTCGGTATCTCGATACAAGACAAATTATAAATATCACCAAATTCGGCTTCTTCAGTCATTGCAGTACCGGTCATACCGGAAAGTTTTGGGTATAACCTAAAGTAGTTCTGGAATGTTATAGAGGCAAGTGTCTGATTTTCTGACTGAATTTGCACACCTTCTTTAGCCTCAATTGCTTGATGTAAACCTTCGGAATAGCGGCGTCCTTCCATCATACGACCGGTAAACTCATCAATGATTACAACTTTGCCATTTTTTACAATATAATCTACATCACGTAAGTGCATCTTATGAGCCCGAAGCGCCTGATTGACATGATGGACTAAAG
>JAFTNB010000185.1 GCA_017452115.1 Alphaproteobacteria bacterium | reverse complement strand
TGACCAATTCACACTACAACGTAACGGAGCTTCCAAATCTAAAACCCTTGCGCCTTCAGAAGTTTTAATTGACAATTGTTGCGGTTCATCAATTTGTGCAGTAATTTGATTATTGGGCATTACAATAACCGGCTGAGGGTTAACCTTACAGCTGCTTAATAAAACAACAACAAACAATACACATATTTTATATAATTTCATTATTCTTTAGTTTCCTTTATTTGTCGGGGCTTTTATATCTGGTATAATATCATCACTGCCATCATGTGTTTGGTATTGTGACATATCTCCTAATTATTCGCTATTTTCTTGTAATATTTTATTTACAACTTCATCCATACTCATTCCGGCACCAATAGTCGGATCAACTGTTTTATCTACATCTCCCAGAGCTTTTTTCATTTTTTCCAACTCGCTGTCATCTTGTTTAATCATTTCCGGAGATGTATTATTTTTAAGTTCTATTTTATATTCTCGCAGGTCTTTTTTTAATCCGTTTAATCCACCGACAATTTTTTTCTCAATATAAGGATAAATTTCTTTATGTTCCAACAAGAAATCTCCCGTATCGCAGATTTCTTCTAATACATCAAGAATATAGCCATAAAAAGGGTATTCTTCTACAGCAATATTTCCTGAACGTACACATCTTGCCGCAATTCTTGATATTGTTCTGTCAAGATAATCTCTCAGCCGAATATAATTATCAAGATACCATAATGTTTCTTTAGAAACTCCACCGGATGGAGAGGATTGATTATCTGTCATCTTTACCACCTTTCATTTACTTTAATTTAGTAGAGTAAAACAGGTTTGTAAATCACTTTTTAGATTATTAAACACCTACGTTATCCATAAGATATGGATCTGTAAAATTTTGCTTGTTTCTTAACTCTGCAATAACAATTTCTCCCTTATCTTCAAATACAGGTGTTTCAATAGGAACAAAGGTATTATCAAAAGATTGGTCCTCATCATTTTGACTATTTATTATTGGGGCGGCAGAAAGGGAAACATTTTCTTCTTCTATTGTTTCATCTTCTTCATATTCCCACTCCCAGTCTTCACCTTCTAAACCTTGTTGTAGGGTTTCATTCTCTTCATAATTATAAATTTCATTTTGAGTATTGGAAATATCCGTATCATTTTCTTCATACTCCCATTCCCAATCTTCACCTTCTGTGCCGCTTACTTCATTATCCTCCTCATATTCCCATTCCCAGTCTTCACCTTCTAATCCTTGAGGTTCATCTGTATCATTTTCCTCATATTCCCATTCGCTATTATTATTTGCTATGGTAGTGTTATCATCATGATTATTGGTGATAGTTTCAAGCTGTTCATTGGTTGAAAATCCCCAATCTGCACTGGATGTAGGAGTTTCTTCAATTGAAGAAGAGCGTTCGAATGCAGATTTAATATATTTGGCAACAGAAGATTTTTTATCTTTAACGTTTATTTGAGAGATAATATCATTGGATGTGTCCTGTTTATTATCAGGTATTTCTGCATCGTCGATATTCTCAATATCTTCACTAAATATTTTAGGGGTAGTAAAGTTAAATATTGAGCGGCTGGAATGAAGTTTACTTACGGCATTAACAATAGTATCAACAGATGTTTTTTGGCTTTCTTTTAAGGCTAGAGATATTATACTTGATAACTCTGTAGTTTGCTGCTTGGCCATCTCTTGAAAGATATTAGATTGCACTTGTGCAACTTGAGTAATGATTTCATTAATCATTTCTTTATCTTGAGTTTGTGCAATATATCCCTTATTGGTATTCTGTTTAGCAAACATTTGCAGCAATTCTTTGCTTGTTTCTTTGATTGCTTGAGATATTTCACGATTCTCAGATTTGCGGCTATCATTAATACTTTGCAAAGTTTTGGTAAAGTCTTGAGTGATTTTTTCTAATTGTTCATTAGCAATAGAAGAAGATTGTTGTTGGTTTAATTGTTTACTTTTATTATTTTTTGCTTCAAAAGAATTATTCTTATCTTTGCTTAATGCTTCTTGAAAACCGGCAATTAAACGTTCTGTTTGTTCCTGATGTCTTTTTTCAGATATTTCAAAAGTTTGAGTAAAAGCTTTGGCGATGATTTCTGAGAAATTACTATCTGTGTCTAAACTTATTTTTGTTGGGGTAGCAATAGCATTTTTATTTTTTTCTAGAGAATTGAGTAGAGGACTAATACCGGAAACCATAGCTTTTGAAATTGCTTCGGCATTCGAGTTGTTTTTTTCCATAATTGCATTAATCAATTCTTTAATATCTGGTGAAGAAGTTACTGCATTACTGCCTACATTTATAACTTTAGCCATTGCCTCGGCAATTATTTTAGCAAATGCTGTTTCATCAGAAATTAGTGGTGTAGATGAACTGATAGTTGATGTATTTCCTAAAGAGAAACCTTCAGGAAATTCTATCTTTCTGCTTTCTCTTACGGCAGACGCCAAATCTTTTATTTCTGAACTTAAATTTGCATTGTTATTACTGTCTTGAATAACTTTGGCAACAGTCATAGCAATTGTTTTAGCAAAAGAAACCTCATCTGCAATTAATTGTGTCGGGGCACTATTAGCTCCTCCAAAAGAAATTCCTTCCGGCCATTCTATTTTTCTGCTTTCTCGAACAGCATTAATCAATTCTTTTATATCAGCTTTTTTTCCTGCATCTGAATATTGCAGAGCCTGAGAAAAAGCCCGAGCCATTGCTGCTGCAAATTTTTCATCCGGAACAATTTTTCCATTGCCGGAGTTTTCTTTTATTGCTTCTACCAATTTATCGAAATTATCTTCTTTCGACGCATTTGCGGCCATTAATGCACTTGATACGGATTGTGATAGCACTTGGGCAAAACTGGCATCTGCCACCAATTTTGCATCACCGGAAATATTTACTTGAGCCGGAGAAGCTGCTTGTTGTTGTGCATTTTTTATTTTAGCTAAAGGAGATTCTTTTTCTTGAGTTGACGTTAAGATTGAAGACGATACGGCATTAGAAGTATTGCTTTTTGCCATTCCTTTGCTTATTTCTAATTCGTCAACATATTCCTGTAATACAGAACCGCCGGGGAGTAATCCGAAAGCCCCTCTGATTTCTGCAGGTTGCGATAATATCATTGAGTTGAATTCGTCACGCCTTTTCTGGTCAAAGATATGTAACTGACGAAAAATATTTAAAAAACGTTGAGCAACGAGAATAGGATCTTCTTCGCCTTTATTTTTTCCGATTAATTTTTTTATATCGGATGCATCTTTTAGCTCTTCAACCAATGCTTTTCAACCTGTAATATCTGCTCAAACTTTTCCGATAATAACCATTCTAGCACATAACTTGTAAATGTCAGGTTAACAAAATAAGAATTATCAGCTAAAGTGCTAGTAGAAGTTTTTCTTTTCCACAATAAATTTTTTTTGTTTCTATTCAAAAAAACTCCACAATTTTTAGAAATTGTGGAGCTTCATTTTTGGGCATTTATTATAAATAAATAGCTACCACTTTATGCACATTTATCAAATCATCATTTCCGATTTCAATTCTTTCATCCGGATTCCATCTCAATCCGTATAATGCACCATTTTCATCTTCTCGAATACTCAACACTTGAGCCTCTTCTTCGTTAGCATAAAATACGGCAATATCGCCTACACTGACAACTTCTTGTGGATCGACGAATAAAATAGAACGTGTAGGCAATAGACCGCCTAATCTTCTTGTACACAGATTAAGAGCATAAGCATCTTTTTTATTAGCTAAATGAGGCGGACAATTAATTTTTCTTGTTTCCTGATTAAAATCAACAGATATATCACCGTTTTTGCCTGCTACACCATAAACGGGCATTTTTAATGAATCGGTAGAAGATGAGGCAAAAGTTGAAATCGCTCCACGTGGAGATGATAATAATTTATACTTTGCATCATTACGTTGAATTATTTCATCAAGCAATCCTTTATCTTCCAACGATTTAATTGTTTCTTTCAACTCATCGGCAGCCAACCCCAATGCTCGAGATATATTTTTGAATTCTTTATCAGAAACCTCGCGTTGTCCCATCTCAATACGGTGATACACGGATAATGTCATATCTGCATTTTCAGCTACTTCAATCAAAGTAAGATTTTTATCATTTCTGATTTGCCGCAATCCGGCTCCAAGGGTTTTAAGACCTGTTTTCTCGTTAATTTTATTTCTTCTTTCTTGCTCTCTGCGCCAAGCTTGAACAATTTCTTGTTGAGAATTTTGTTCATTGACAAACAAGTCTTGCAAAGGACAATCCAAAAATTCTGCCACCCGTACCAATTGTTCCTGATCAACGCGGCGGTATCCTTTTTCAATTTTCGAAATAGCCGATAAACTGACAGAAAGATGATCTGCCAATTCTTGCATTGAACGCCCTCTCAAACGGCGATACATTCTAATTTGGTTAGGGAAAATAATTTCTTCCATTTGTTTATCCTCTTGATAAATTAAGACAATCAGAACTAAATCTATTTATTTGTATATAATATCAGCCCTTTAAAAAAATCAAGAAAATAGTACAAAAAAAAGAAAAATTGTGTACAAATATGGCAAAATATTAGAATATATTAGCCAAATTAATCAGTGCCTTCCGCCCTTCTTTTTTTGATTTCTTCTATTTCTTCCGGAGATAATCCCTCAAATTCTTTATCTTGATTCAAAACTGCAAAACCACGCTTACGCAAATTACGTCCCCAATCACCAAATAGTGGACGAGATATAGTATCATCAAATTCACTATTTTGAATATCGCGGTGGTCTTCTTTATATTGTTGCTTTAGTTTTTCTATATCTTCTTTAGACATTCCTGCAAAAACGATATTTTCTGCAGGCATGCCTTTTCTTAATTCCCCTTTACGATTAATTGCCGGTTTATCACTATGATAATTTTTATTAATACCGAATTTTTTGCTACTGCTTGTAATATTTCCGTTAGCATCAATTTTGTTAGTAGTAACACTTTCAAATACTCCGTTACTAAACATTTCCGTAGATTTACTTATCCCGTTTTTATCAGCATTTGTTTTTTTAATATATCTGGTAATAATATTTCCGTTATTGGGATTTACTTGTACATTAAATTCGTGAGATGTGCCGTTTTTTTCAAGTTTAGTCAAAGAAATTGAGCCATCATCATTATGAGTAATTTTTCCCTGTGCTTCTATATTGTTATATAGATTAATCTTTTTCATTTCATCAGGCATACGCTGTTGCATTATTCCCGTTATAATAATTTCATCAGCAGCATCTTTAGATAAACCGGGAGTTGCACGCAGTTTATTAACGGCATCCATATTTATTTTACCATCATCTCCAATCATGTCGCGCATATTTTTATCTTTAATTTTCACATCTCGTTTAACTTCATTACCACCTTGGGTTACGGTATTTCTTATTTCAATATTACCGTCTGCATATGTTTCATGACTTTTTGTACGTCCACGAATGGATGTTACTTGAGAACTGTTATCGGCAACAATTTTGCCGTCTTTATTAATTGTAACTGAATGTTGTTTTTTCTTTCCAAGTAAACCGGATGTATCAATATATGAGTAAGTTGTATTTCCCTCATTGTCAGTAACTTCATTATATCCTGTTTTATTTTTATATGCACCGGAAGAAAATTTATTTGCTCTTACCGTTTGACGATGTGCGCTAATGGTTTCTCCGATATCTCCGATAATTTGTTTTGCTCTGTTACCAGCAGCACCCAACCCGACTTTATTATGTACGGCTTTTAATCCCGGAGCAATGATTCTCTGTGTCATGTTTTTAGCTCCGCTTGCACCTAATGTTCCAAGTTGAGCTCCGATATTTGTACTTGATACACTAGAAGCAAATTTGCCGGAGAATTGAGCAATTTGTCCGAGCACCGCCCAACCGAGCAAACATACAAATACAATGTTTAAGAATAACACACCGGTCCAACTTAAGTCATTTAAGATAACGTCAAATGCTCCGCCTGTTTCGTTAACCGCGTCAAGACTTTGTTGAGCTTCGCCGATTGTATTATCCAAAATAGTTATTAGAATCATCATGATTATGGTTAAGAATACAAAGCTAAACATAGCTTTAAGAAAAGATTCCCAAACTTTAGTTACATATCCTCGGGTTTCTTTAAACGCCCAAGCTGCAATTGCTGCTGGTAACAAAGCACAAGATACCGCTAATTGTAATACTGCATCTAACATTAGGAACGGAAAAATAATCAATAACAGCATTCCGACTACCCACAAACCTAAACCTGAAAATAAATAAGCAGGATGAGGGAAAATCCACGCATTCTTTATAAACATGGCAATACACATTGCCGCGGAACCAGCCGTAATTACATCCAATAATTTGTCTTGAATAACTTTTAATGTACATAAAATGCTGATACCCATTGAAGCCGGCAACCCCCCTTCTTTGAGGGAAGATGAAATATCAAATTCATCATCGCAAGCGGCAATATCGCCGGACATTACCAATTGTGCCAGTTTAAATCCGGTATTAAATATCGGTTCTAGAGCCAGCTGCATAAAATATCCGGCATTATGATTTAACAAGAAATAGGCAATGATAAAAACAAACGTCTGATTAATGATTGAACGTAATAAGGTAGGTGCATCTTTACTTTCCATTGCCGATACAAATTTAATGACCTGAAAAGCTATCCATACCGCAAATGCTATTGCCATTAACTTTTGAACCCATGGTGCTAATGTATCAAAAGATGCTTTGGCAATGTTACTTGCCGTTACAAATGCAGCTCTGAATAAATTACAAAAGATACAAGTTTCATATTTTTCTTTATATCTTCTCGGAAAACAATCTTTGTCGCTATATCCATCTCTTGATGGGCTATCAATAAAGCCTACTTGTCCGGGCGCTTGAGGCGTTCCGGTTCCATATGCTTCTCCGGTACTTCCATTACCTCCGGCTTTAGCATTTTCATCCATTTTTTTGATTGTTTCATCAACCGTACACATTACATCTGACGACGATTCTGCAAGCGGATCGATTACTTTTCCGTTTTCCTTAATTTCATAATGTAAATGCGCTCCGGTAGAACCACCGGTATTACCGACAAAACCGATTACTTGTCCTTTTTTGACACATGAACCTGGTGCTAATGTTTCTGCAAAGCATGACATATGAGCATATCTTACGGTTGTACCTGCCGGATCATTTACTTGCAGATTGATTGTATTTCCGTATCCTGTTCCTTTTTCTGCATTATATTGATATCTTTGTTCAATAATACAGCCGTCAGCGGCTGCATAAATAGGAGTTCCGGTAGTTGCTGCATAGTCCACACCTTTATGATTTGAGCGTTCCCCTGTAATTGGATGTATACGTTCACCAAACGGAGATGATATCTTATTAACGCCGGCAAGTGGTGTCGCATCAATACATCCGGAAGCTGCGGCACATCGGTTATCTGTCTGACATTCATTAGTATCATACTGTTTGTTAGAAATTCCTGTGGTAGAGCAAACAGCATTTGCTGTATTAACATCTTTGGGATGTACGGCGGCATATGTATTATACGCAAATAACAAAACAAACATCAACATAGCAATTGCTATATTAGACGTTTTCTTTTTATTATGTTGTTTGCATATTGTTATCATCATATCACCTATTTTTTTAGTGCATTTTTAGCTTGGTTAGCAGCTTTAATTGCTTTATATTTATTAACAATTGCTTTTCCTGTTGCTTTGCCGGCAGCACTAACTCCTTTACCGATTCCTTTCCCCACGCCTCTGATAGCTCTTCCGGTTTGATGTGTTGCAATATCTCGAGCCAAACCAAAAGGTTTCATTGCAGTTTGTTTTACCGAATTTGTAGCACTGGTGAGGCGATTATGGATTGGTGATATTGCTCCAAATATATTATCAGGAAACAGTTTGTTTACTAAAGTTTCATTTTTACCGATTAAGCGAATA
>JAFTNB010000015.1 GCA_017452115.1 Alphaproteobacteria bacterium | reverse complement strand
TACGATGTAGAAAATAGTAAAATTGGAGATGTACAGAAGAGTATAGTAATTAATGATAATCCGTAAACTCCAAAGATAGAAGCACTTTGATATAGTTCTGGGGTAAATGTTAATGTTGAACCAATTAAATTCCATGGAAAACCGGTTAATATAAAACTACGCAACCATTCACTTATGCTCCAAAAAGAAGTAAAAGCCAAATATTTACTAAAAAGTGAAGTAAATTTGCAAATAAAAATTGTAGCTAATCCGCTAAAGATGCCAAAGAACAAACCTGCGGCTAATATAGTTATAGGATATAGCCATCCCAAAGATGAAATATCTATGAGTAAAGCATTAGCAATCCAGCTTAGTCCCAGTCCAAAATGTCCAACCCCAAACCAGTATCCGATAGCAAATGATTTTGTCAGAGTATTTACTTTAGTTAAAAGGTAAAATAATAAGCTGAAACTTAATATACATGCAGGAAACAGATAGTAAGGAGGTAATCCGGCAACTGAAATTATTCCAAGTAAAAATGAGCAAAATTTTGTATGCCTAAAAAGATTATTCCGCCATTTATTATACATACGAACTTATAGCTCCTGATAAGGATTAGGAATATTCATATTTTCAAGAATTTTTATTTCTGCAGCTTCCATATATTCAGCCTCATCATCTTCAATATGGTCAAATCCTAATAAATGTAATAAGCCATGAGTTAATAAATGGCAGAAATGGTCATGTAATGAAATTTGCTTTAATTCGGCTTCTTGTTGCAGAGTTTCAAGGGCGATAATAATGTCACCAAGCTCAATTTCTTCATAAAGAGCAATATCATTGTAAAAATCCATATCATCAATAGCGGCAAAAGATAATACATTTGTAGGTTTATCAATATTACGATATTCTTTATTCAGATTTTGAACAAGTTGATTATTACTTAAACTTAAGTTAAACATAATCGGTTTTTGCCCGTCAAGAAAATCTATTGTTTCGTTAGTTGCAACATATTCGAATACTGCAGATACTACAGAATTTGCAATATTTTCAATATCCGGAAAGATAGTTGACCAATTGGGCTCTTCATGTAATATGAAAATGTTAGTATTATTCATCGCCATAAGTTTTCTTACTTTTTTCTTCGTATGCTTTAACAATTTTTGCGACAAGACCGTGACGGACTACGTCATTGGCACTAAAACGTACAGAACTAATATTATGTACATTTTTTAGGGTTTCCAAAGCATCTCGAAGTCCGGAGATTGTACCTTTAGGAAGATCTACTTGGCTTAAGTCACCATTTACAACCATACGTGAATTTTCACCTAAACGGGTTAAAAACATTTTCATTTGCATGGGGGTTGTATTTTGGGCTTCATCCAAGATAATGAAAGAATTTGATAATGTTCTTCCTCGCATAAAAGCTAATGGAGCAATTTCAATTTCCCCAATAGCCAATTTCTTATCAACCTGTTCAGCAGGTAACATTTCATACAGTGCATCGTATAGCGGACGCAAATAAGGATCAACTTTCTCTTTTAAATCACCGGGGAGAAAACCAAGATTTTCACCAGCTTCCACTGCCGGACGAGATAAAATAATTTTATCAATTTTTCCTTCCAGCATCATGGTAACAGCTAACGCTACGGCAAGATAAGTTTTTCCGGTACCGGCAGGTCCCAGACCAAAAACCAATTCGTTCTTCATCATTTCTTGAATATAAGCAGCCTGAGTAGCCGAACGAGGATAAATATGCCGTTTTTTAGTTTTTAATACAATATCATCCAGATTTTGTTCGGTGATTTTTTGTTCACCGATATTACTCATTCGAGCTGCTGCTTTTACTTCTTCTTCGCCAATTTCAATATTTTTTTCGGCTTTATGGTATAATAGC
>JAFTNB010000184.1 GCA_017452115.1 Alphaproteobacteria bacterium | reverse complement strand
GATTGATGCCATCATAAAGGACAAAAAGTCCAGAGCCGGCAATGAATGCACTTTGAGTCAATGCACTTAATGCTTCTGCTTTACCATAGCCATAGCGGTGTTGATGACTTGCTGGTTTGGCGGCGTAGCGAATAGCAATAAAAGTAATAAGAGAACCAAAAATATCAGATAGGCTATCAATCATTGATGATAAAACAGCGAGCGAATCACTTAGCCATGCGCCAAGGATTTTGAGTAAGCACAAAAGTGTTGCAACGCTGATACTGGCGATGGCAGCAATATTTTTAAGGTGGTCAGATTGCTTTTTAGTAAGTTGCGTTAAGGGCATTTATTAGTTTCTCCATGTCTGATTGTGAGATTTTGCAGAATTTATGATTGGTGTATTTTTCAAATTGTTGTAAACGATTTTCATTAGGAATATTTCTGAAATCGTAGCTAATGAAATATTGTTTTTGATTTTTCCAACCACTAATTTCTACTTCATTATCGCCTTCGCTTAAAAGGATAAAACTAAAAAGTTTTTGAGAGGGTGGTTGCGTAGTTATACTAATTATAGGCGTATTGAGTAAACGGCGAGCGATATTGATAAGGAAAGAACTATTAGTATTGTTGTCTATGCTAATAAAACGACCAAAACGTAAATTCCATAAATTACTGTATGTCCAGTCTTGTGGATTGAGCGATAAGTCTATAAAATCTGCGGCAATTTGCCAAACTTGGAATTTATCATTAAAGCGAATGTATGCAGCCCTATTTCCTCGTCCGATATCTATATCATATTCTCCGACAACGAAATATTCAATAGTTTGATTGTCAGCGTTTTGCAGTTTTACTTCTATACTTGGAGAATTTTTATAATTATTATCAAGTCCAAAACGATGTAAATATTTAGCATCAGCAGATTTTTTTTCAAAATATGTTGCTTCTAATAAGGAGCTTAAGAAACTACGTATTCTATCTTGCAAAACAGGAAAATTGCTGTTTTCTAGCTGCCATAAGTTATTTTTTAGAATAAAAACCAATTCTTTATTTTGTCCGCGTAAGGTTATTTTTTCGACTTGATTAATTTGTTTTTGCAAATTCGGGAAGACAAGAGTATTTAAAAGCTTTTGGGATGCTGATTGGTGGTGGATATGTTCCGATATTAAACCGCTAATTAGCAGCATGAGAGAAATTCCCCCTATTATTAAAAGCGGTTTGCCTAGTTTTTCCGGTGTCGGTTTATATTTGGGAGCAAAATTATAATGATACAGCCAATATAAAATTAAGACAGATAAAATTAATAGAGGAACAGCATATATATTTATGAATTTAACAAAAGTATCAATTTGGCGAATTGTTTTATCTGTTTGATTACGGGTTCGGCTTAATTCTTCTCTTAGTGAATCGAGTTTTTTACGGATGTTGGCAATTAAAGCTAATTCATCAGGTGTAAAGGTTGTACGTTGTTCAAAATTTTTTTTGTTCCAAATTTCTTGAATAGCGGATTTGGCATTTTCAATGCTATTAAAAATTTCTTTTTCCTTAAGTTGAAAATTGCGTAATCCTTCTTTGCGTATTTGTTCAATATTATCGAATTTTCGTTTTTTTTTATTTCTTCCTCGTTGTTGAGTTAAGTTGTTTTTTTC
>JAFTNB010000014.1 GCA_017452115.1 Alphaproteobacteria bacterium | reverse complement strand
TTCTTTGATGTCATGAATAGATTTAGCACCTGTAGCTTCATCTGTATCCCAAACTACCAAACGTAAGGTAGCTTTAATCGGAGCAGCATAGGTCATATCACGTTTGAAACATTCTTCAACGTCATATTTTGGCTCTTCGAGTTCATATTTCACAAACTCTAATTCACCATTGCCCGAAAAATCTTTAATAGGAAAAATAGAATTGAAAACTTCTTCAAGACCAAATTCTGATTTCTCAGCGTTCTTATCTGCCTCGATAAAACTGTCATAAGAACCTTTTTGAACTTCGATTAAGTTCGGCATATCTGCAACAGCATCAATCTTGCCGAAACTTCTTCTTACACGCCGTTTGCCCGTATAAGATTCCAACATAGTGATTTAATTCCTTTTAGGTTGGAGCCTGAAAACATTTCTGCTTTCAAACTCATTTCTGCGACTATTCTATTGACATCAGCCAAATCCCGACCGCAGAAGGTTGCGAAAAACTGGATTTTTAATAGTGAACCGAACCAAACCGCCGGACAATTTTGCCCTCTTGATGCGATTCGCAAAATAATTGCATATAAATTCGTCTACTTTTATAACACTGAATCTAAAAATGCAAGTATATTTATCAAATTTGAGTCAAGTTTTTTATTTTTATTTGAGGATAAAAAATTTCTAACCGATTCAAATAACGCACCATTACCTATTTCACACAACCAACACTACGAAATCCATTTCGGCAATTTTTCAACACTTTTTGTCTTTAAAACAAAAAAAACAAAGCGCTCCTACATCTAGCGCTTTAGCAAAAATTTGATATTTGCTACGAATAGAAACAAAAATCACCCTTCCCTAATCTTCAGCACCCTCGCTAAAAGTTAATGATTTGAGAATTATAGCATAAAAAACAAAGCGGTCAAAATCCTAGTGTAGCCAACCTACATAAATTTTTTCAACAAAAAAAGAAGTTGTTTTTTACAAACAACTTCTTTCTTAACTTACTCTAGACGGCGAGCTTGATAGAGGTTCATGCTACGACGGTTAAAGCGAGCGACGTGTACACAAGAAAACGTACACGAGCGAGCTGCAACCTAGTATGATGAACCTATTGCAAGCTCCGCGTGCTTAAAATTACTTGAGTTCAACTTTAGCCCCAGCAGCTTCCAACTTAGCTTTGATTTCTTCAGCTTCAGCCTTAGGAGCGCCTTCTTTAACAGTTTTCGGAGCACCATCAACGAGGTCTTTAGCTTCTTTCAAGCCGAGTTGTGTGATAGCACGAATTTCTTTAATTACGTTAATTTTGTTAGCACCTGCATCAGCGAGAATTACATCGAATTCATCTTTTTCTTCAGCAGCAGGAGCAGCAGCACCACCGGCAGCTACAGCTACAGCAGCAGCGGCAGAAACGCCCCATTTTTCTTCTAACATTTTAGACAAGTCAGCAGCTTCCATAACAGTCAAAGCTGACAATTCATCAACTAATTTGGCTAAATCGGCCATATCTTTATCTCCAAATAAAATTTTTATAAATTAAAATAACGTTTTACTCTTTTGCTTATAAACTTTGTAACTCATAATCAAAGTCCACACGCAAAAATTGCCTTATACTTAAGCTGCTTCTTTTTCGGAATAAGCTTTTGTAACTCTTGCCAACTGAGCAGCAGGAGCTTGCAACAAACCAATGATTTTTGCACGAAGTTCGTCGAGAGATGGAATAGATGCAAGCTTATTAATTTCATCAATAGAAAGAACACCTGTTCCCATAGCTCCACCAACGATGAGCAATTTTTCATTAGTTTTAGCAAATTCAACACAAGCTTTGCAGGCAGAAATCGGATCATTAGCAAATGCAATTGCTGTTGGTCCTTTGAACAAGTCAATCAAACCTTCAAAGTTTGTATCTTTAAGAGCAAGACGAGTAATCCGGTTTTTAGTAACTCTAAACCCAGCACCTGCTTTTCTGATATTATTTCTAAGATCTGAAATTTCTTTAACTGTCAATCCTTTATAATGAGAAACGACAATGATTTCAGAGTTAGAGAACAGTTCATGCAGTTCGCTAAGTAATTGTGTTTTTTCTTCGCGGTTCACTTAATTGTCTCCAATTTCAACATCCATATAGACGTTGTCTTTTTACACACCCGCCAAGACCGAAGAAGAGGAAAATAAAAACTCTCCCAAACTCATGCTCCATGTCTTAACGGAACCCAAACTCTGTCCAGGAGAAAAAAGATATAAATATTTTCTACTCCCGTCTGCGTAGGAAATTAAGATTTGCATTTGCTACGTTCACCAAACAGTTCACTCACAACATGCCGACCACCTACGGTCTTGGACAGTTTTTTCCAAGGATTTTCACATTGCCGGCAAACTCTATCCACCCACCCACAATCTCTCCAACCCTTGAAGAGTGGGTGGTGATAAGTTCACCACCCGAAACTTTTTTATGTTTAATCTCGCTATAAATTAGAGAGAAGAAACATCAACGCGAACACCCACACCCATTGTGCTGCTCAAAGTAACTTTTTTCATATAAGTACCTTTTGCACCGGCAGGTTTTGCTTTAACAATCGCGTCAATAAAGGTTTTGGCATTCTCAAGAATTTTATCTTCAGAGAAACTTGCTTTACCAATACCGGCATGAACAATACCATTTTTTTCAACACGATATTGAACTTCACCGGCTTTAGCTTTTTGCACAGCTGTTGCTACATCGGTAGTAACTGTACCGAGTTTTGGGTTTGGCATCAAACCTTTAGGTCCCAAAACACGTGCTACGCGACCAGCCAATCCCATCATATCCGGAGTAGCGATACATCTATCAAAATCTACTTTACCGGAAAGGATTGTGTCGATAAGGTTTTCAGCACCAACAATATCAGCACCTGCAGCCTTAGCTTCATCAGCTTTTTCACCTTGCGCCAAAACAGCAACACGAACAGTTTTACCATTACCGTGAGGCAAAGAACAAACGCCGCGAACCATTTGGTCAGCATGTTTCGGATCAACACCAAGATTGATAGCCAAATCAATAGTTTCGTCAAATTTAGCAGTAGCATTGTCTTTAACGATTTTTACAGCATCAGCAAGAGCGTAAGATTGATTTTTATCTACGTTTTTGTATGCGTTTACAATTCTTTTTCCTGACATCATACTACTCCACAACCTTAATACCCATAGAAACAGCTTGACCTTTAACCATATTCATAGCAGCTTCAACAGAAGAGCAATTCAAATCTGGCATTTTAGCTTCAGCAATTTCTTTAACTTGAGCGATTGTAATTTGACCGGCAACAACTTTACCCGGTTCTTTAGAGCCGCCTTTAACATTAGCAGCTTTTTTCAAATAATAAGACACCGGAGGAAGTTTTGTTTCGAAAGTAAAAGACTTATCTTCAAACGCAGTAATCACAACCGGAACAGGAATACCCGGTTCCATTTTCTGAGTAGCAGCATTGAATGCTTTACAAAATTCCATAATATTCAAGCCTTTTTGTCCCAAAGCAGGACCAACCGGAGGAGATGGGTTAGCTTTACCTGCAGGGATTTGAAGCTTGATTAAACCTAAAATTTTCTTTTTAGACTTAGCCATTTTCATACCTCTTGTTAGGTTCGTGGTTCGGACCATGGCTGGCCTCCCACGAGTTATTAAACATTAATTCAAGGACAGTTATAAAAAACCACCCTCACACGATTCGCACTTTTCAAATAGATTAATCCCTCTGAAAAGAGTCGCCCTTATATACCACAACCGATTCAAATTGCAAGCATTTTCTTCAAATAAGAGGAGATTTTTCAATCTCCTCTTATTTAACTATTCTTTCAGTTCTGAAGTACAGTTTGGACAACGCACTGCTTTAAGAGGAATTTCCGAACAACAATACGGGCAAGTTTTTGTTGTCGGAGCCGCTTTAGCTGCATCTGCTTTTTCTTTCTTATCCATTTTTGCCTGCAATTCATTAATTGCCTTAATCAAAATGAATACTGCAAAAGCTACAATCAAAAAGCTGATTAAAGCATTTACAAACAAACCGATATTAAGAGTAACAGCACCGGCTTTTTGTGCGGCATCAAGCGAAAGATATGGAGCCGCCACAGCACCTTCTTTGAGCACAAAAAACAGATTTGTAAAATCAACTTTACCCAGTAACAAACCGATTGGCGGCATAATCACATCTTTAACCATAGAGTCCACAATTTTACCAAACGCAGCCCCGATGATAATACCGACAGCCATATCTATAACATTACCGCGCATTGCAAATTTCTTAAATTCACCTAAAAAACCTTTAAACATTGTCATCTCCTAAAATTTTATAATATGCTAAACATAAAATATCTGATAATAAACACAAGCAAAAATCATAAATAAGCCACAACTACCACACATCATATTCAAAATTCTATTAAGTAAGTAGAAGAAAGCTTCGACTCATAATCATTAAAATAGCCAACCACAAACATTTAATAATTATGATAGTTTTCTCCCTAACCAAAACCTTAACTGCAAAAAATTTCTTATAATAATCTCGAAATAACAATGGATAATAAAAACAAATAGCAATAAAACAAGCCAACCACAACCAATAAAGTACCTCAACGTTCATCGATTGAAACAAAGCAGGAACAAAAAAAATTAACTCAAATACCACAAAGCCGACAAATCCAATCCAACCTATAATAAAAATCAAATTCAAAAAAACGTGAGTTACTTTATTTAGAATATTCATCAAACGCACCTTTACTACTTTTTGAGTATAATAATATAAATAATAGTCTTTGTAAACATCGTATTACCAACAAGTATTATGAGGATACTTTACAGATAGTACCATATCCTTACCGTATTTTCTAAATTCCTCTACAAATTCACTCATTTGCCATGGAATATCAACACACCCACGAGAACCAAAATTCCAACCACCATGAATTGAAAAATTTTTTCT
The DNA here is from genome assembly GCA_017452115.1 of Alphaproteobacteria bacterium. GTDB lineage: Bacteria > Pseudomonadota > Alphaproteobacteria > RF32 > CAG-239 > MGBC133411. Next base: position 684 of record JAFTNB010000014.1, on the reverse strand, counting down.
GCCTTTGTTATCCGTGTATTTTCCTTTTTCCAACCAAATTCTATTTTCTCCCCATGAGGGCAAACCTCCGGGCCAACTTCCTAAACGTATGAAATGATTACTAAACATCCCGCCAATCATACTTGCCACACTTTGATCTCTATAAAAGTTCTGATAATTATCCTGTTTAACTAACCATTCACTTTCTGGAAGCGGACCTTTATCTGCAATATTTTGATATTCATCACATTGGTATTCTGGTTGACCGGACATTGCATCCCAAGATTTTACATTTTCACCATTTTTAAACAAATTCAACTTTTTTCCATCAAAAGACAGATACTCATAATCATTTTCCTGACTTTCATGAATCCGACTTAACGGCGGTTCATAATCTTCTGCCCAACAACGGCAATTATAATCCTCCCCCGGATGTCCACCTTCCGGTGGATTATCCCAAGCAAATACCTGTCCCTCTCGTTCAGCATGTGTTGTTCTAGTTTTATCATCACCGACACACCGCCAAACATAATAATTTTCCGGATTAGAATTCCGCTCATCTTCCGGATACAAATTTTCCCAGCTACGTAAAACTTGATTTACAATATTATCATGATTTGGATTATCACTATTCAAATATTCATCACTACTCATTAACAATTTGATTTCATCTTCATTCAATGTTCTCATAAAAACCTCCTATTT
>JAFTNB010000183.1 GCA_017452115.1 Alphaproteobacteria bacterium | reverse complement strand
TGTAGCGAATAATTCTAAAATTAAAATGGTGGCGGCAATGTATCAAAGTGGTCCGGCAATTACCCAAGCGATTAAAGATAAAGTAAAACGTGATGATTTTGAGTTGTTGGAATCTAATGATATGAAAGAAGTGGTAAGCCGAGCTTATAAGCTGCTGCAAGAAAAAGGACAAGGAGGATATGTTTTATTTTCTCCAACGGCTCCGAGTTTTGGGGTGTATAAAAACTTTATGGAGCGAGGACAACACTTTATGACAACGGTGAAAAATCTGTTGGAAAAAGAAGTATAATTTGCTTGATTTTATGCCATGAATAGGCTAAACAAATAGCATCGTGCCGATTTAGCTCAGTTGGTAGAGCAATGCATTCGTAATGCGGAGGTCGGGTGTTCGAGTCACCTAATCGGCACCATTCTTTTTGGGGGCAGTTATGCTCCTTTTTTTTGTTGAATAATTGGTTGAAATTTGGTATAAGCCAAGTAAATTGATTATAATTATAAAAAAATTACTATGAAGTCAGAAAAATTATTGAGAGTATATCCCTTGAGTGGGGATAAGGTAGTATTAGAACCTTTTTCGTTAGGACGTTTGAACGAGTTTTATTCTCTTTATCAAAAAGCAAAGTCCAGTTGGGAAAAGTTTATTGTTTTACATTTTGATTCAATTGTTGCAACAGCTCAATTTATTGCTCAGCAATTTACTAATGATAATTTTGTTGGTTATTTTATTGTTGAAAAGACAACAAGTAAGCTCATAGGTTTTGTTTTGGGTGATGAAATTGCAGCTGAAACGCTTGCTAAAACAATCGCGATTGCTTCTGAATTTGAAGGGCGCGGATATGCTTATGAGGCGAGAACTTTATTTGAACAATGGATGAAATCTGTCGGATACAAAAATTTGGCTGTTTTTTGTGATGCAGAAAATGAGCATAATATTAAACTTTTAGAAAGAGATGGTTATCATTTGGTGTCTAAGGAGAAATTAGGGGTTGGGGTACATTCAATGGTAATGTGCTATTATATTAAACCATTGTAGAAGAATAAAAGAACGATATGGAAAATATCGTTCTTTTTTTGTAGGAAATTTAAACACTTCTTTAGTTTTTTTGAGTCACACTTTAAATAGTGAGAATCGTATTAAATGAGGTGTGATTGATGAAAGTTTCCGGAATAGAGATTAATGGATTGACTGCGGATTCAAGATTGGTGAAAGCCGGATACTTATTTGCTGCTTTGGATAGTGAGAAGGCTCAAGGTTTAGAGTATATTCCACATGCGATTGAAAACGGTGCAAGTATAATTCTCGGAAAGCCGGAATATGCTAAATTTGCGGAAAATGTAACTTTTATTGCAGCAGAAAATCCTAACAAAAAATTTGCAGAATTAGCTAGTGAATTTTATGGTGAACATCCGTCTCATATTGCGGCAATTACCGGTACTAACGGCAAGACTTCGATTGCTGATTTTGTGCGGCAGATTTTAACTTCCATGGAGGAAAAAGCAGCAAGTATGGGAACTTTGGGGTTGATTAAAGGTAATGATGCTCCAATACCATCTCCAAATACAACACCTAATGCTGTAGTTGTAGCTCAGGAATTAGCAGAACTGAAAAATACGGGGTATGATTATGTGTGTATGGAAACGTCAAGCCACGGTTTGTGGCAATACCGAGTAGGAGGGGTAAAAGCTGAAGTTGCCGGTTTTACAAATTTAACTCGTGATCATTTGGATTATCACAAAACATTTGAAAACTACCTTGAGGCGAAGCTGATTTTGTTTCGTGAAATTTTGCAAAAAAACGGTGTGGCAGTTCTTAATGCAGATATTGAAGTTTATCCGCAAATCAGACAAGCTTGTATTGAAAGTGGTAAAAAAGTTATGACCTATGGATATAAGGGAGAAGAATTACGTTTGCTAGAATCAATTCCGGAGAATAATGGACAACGTATTCGGCTTATGTATTTGGGAAAAGAAGAAGAAATTTTTGTGCCTTTGGCCGGTGAATTTCAGGCAATGAATGTGCTTTGTGCGTTAGGAATGGTAGCTGCGTTGACACATAATCCGGCAGAAGTAATTAAGCATATTGGTAAAATCAGAGGAGCAAAAGGGCGTTTAGATTTAGTTGGAATGACTAAAAATGGTGCTGCTGTATATATTGATTACGCCCACACTCCTGATGCTTTGGAAAATGTGATTAAATCAATGCGTTCTCATACCAAAAATAAACTTCATGTTTTGTTTGGATGTGGCGGCGACAGAGATGTCGGAAAACGTCCGATTATGGGAAAAATTGCAAATGATTTGGCGGATGAAGTCTATGTGACGGATGATAATCCGCGTACAGAAAATGCGGATAATATTCGTGAACAGATTATGCAGGCATGTTTGAAAGGGCAGAATATTGCGAATCGAGCTGAGGCAATTAAGTTTGCAATTTCACAATTACAAAATGGTGATATTTTAATATTAGCCGGAAAAGGGCATGAAACCGGTCAGTATATTAATGGAAAAGTTTATCCGTTTAGTGATTATGATGAGGTTTGTAAAAATTTGTAACAAAATGTATTGGTATAAATAGGGATTTTAAGAAAGAAAATTAGCTATTTGTTAAAAATCTAACTATATTAAAAATAACAGAAAAAAGTACAACTAAGGAGAAGATAATGAAAGAAAAAAATACTGTTACAGAAGTTTCAACAAATGTTAACAGTACGAGTGATTTGGATGCTTTGATTGCTCGTGTTAGTGCAGCACAGAAAATTTTGGCGACTTATTCGCAAGAGCAGGTGGATAAGATTTTTGCGGCAATGGCTACCGCTGCAAATGCTCAACGTATTCCGCTGGCTAAAATGGCGGTGGAAGAAACCGGTATGGGTATTGTGGAAGATAAGGTGATTAAAAACCATTTTGCCGCAGAAGAAATTTATAACAAATATCGTCATACTAAAACTTGCGGAATTTTGGAACAAGACACAACAAACGGTCTTACCAAAATTGCAGAACCTCTTGGTATTATTGCCGGCGTTATTCCAACAACAAATCCAACGTCAACGACAATTTTTAAAAGTTTGATTTCCTTAAAAACCAGAAATGGTATTATTTTCTCGCCTCACCCCAGAGCAAAAAAATGTACGGTTTATACCGCAAAATTAATGCTTGAAGCTGCAGTTGCTGCTGGTGCTCCGGAAGGAATTATCGGATGGATTGAAGAGCCAAGTATTGAATTAACACAACATTTGATGAGCCATGACGGAATTAATCTGATTTTGGCTACCGGTGGTCCGGGGATGGTTAAATCTGCTTACAGTTCCGGTAATCCGGCACTCGGTGTAGGTGCTGGTAATACGCCGGCGATTATAGATGAAACTGCAGATATTAAAATGGCAGTCAGCTCGATTTTAATGAGTAAAACTTTTGATAATGGTATGATTTGTGCTTCAGAACAATCAGTAATCGTTCATAAAGATATTTATGATGAAGTACGTAAGGAATTTGAATATCGCGGCGCGTATCTTTTGAATAAAAAAGAAAAGGAAAAAGTGGCGAAAACCATCATTATTGATGGCAAATTAAATGCCAAGATTGTTGGACAACCGGCAGCAAAAATTGCTGAAATGTCAGGGATTAAAGTTCCGGAAGATGCAAAAGTTCTTATTGGTGAAGCAAGTAAAATCGGTAAGGATGAAGAATTTTCTTATGAAAAACTTTCTCCGGTTTTGGCAATGTACAAAGCAGATGATTTTTATCAGGCTGTAGATATGGCGCGTGATTTGGTTGCATTTGGCGGTCCGGGGCATACTTCAGTATTGTATACGGCAAATCAAAATGCTGACAGAATTAAGCATTTCAGCGAAGTTGTGGAAACAGGGCGTATGTTAATTAATACTCCGTCTTCTCAAGGCGGTATCGGAGACCTTTATAACTTTAGATTAGATCCGTCTTTGACATTGGGGTGTGGTTCTTGGGGTGGTAATGCTGCCAGCGAAAATATAGGAGTTAAACATTTGATGAATATTAAAAATGTAGCCGAAAGAAGAGAAAATATGTTGTGGTTCCGTGTTCCTCCGCGTATCTACTTTAAACAAGGTGCGGTTGGTTTCGCTTTGCGTGAATTGTGCGGTAAAAAGAAAGCTTTAATTGTAACCGATAAACCACTATTCCAACTTGGTTATACCAAAAAAATTACTAATGTTTTGGAAGATATGGGAATCGCTTATCAGATTTTCTCCGAAGTTGCGCCCGATCCTGATACTGATACTGTTAATCGTGCTTTGATAATGGCTCGCAGTTTTGAACCAGATGTGATTATTGCATTGGGTGGTGGTTCTCCGATGGATGCGGCCAAAATTGTTTGGTTGATGTATGAACATCCGGAAGTTAAATTTGAAGATTTGGCAATGCGCTTTATGGATATTCGTAAACGTGTGTGCATGTTCCCAGATCTTGGTTCAAAGGCAATGATGATTGCGATTCCAACCACTTCCGGTACAGGTTCTGAAGTAACTCCTTTTGCGGTAATTACAGATTCTGCTACTCATATTAAATATCCGATTGCTGATTATGCATTATCTCCGAATATGGCGATTGTAGATCCGGATTTGGTGTTGTCTATGCCTAAAGGTTTGGCTGCGGCTTCGGGTATTGATGCGCTTACTCATGCTCTGGAAGCTTTGGCATCTATTTTAGCAACTCCGTTTACAGATGGTATTGCTTATGAGGCTATTCGCTTGATTGTTGATAATTTGGCTTTGTCAGTAAATGATGGAGCAAATAACCCGATTGCACGTGAGAATATGCATTATGCCGCAACAATGGCCGGTATGGCTTTTGCACAAGCATTTTTAGGCGTATGTCACTCTATGGCTCATAAGCTCGGCAGTGCATATAATATTCCGCATGGTATTGCTAATGCGTTGTTGATTTGTCAGGTGGTTAAGTTTAATGCGAATGATAGACCAACCAAGCAAGGTACATTCTCTCAATATCATTATCCGGAAGGTAAACGCCGTTATGCGAAAGTTGCTGAATTTTTGAATTTGGGCGGTAAAAACGATGATGAAAAAGTTGAGAAACTTATTCAAGCAATTTCAAAATTGAAAGCTGGTATTAACATTCCTGCATCTATTAAAGATTGGGGTGTTGATGAAAATACATTCCTTGAAAACTTGGATAATTTGTCAGAATTGGCATTTGATGATCAGTGTACTGGTGCAAATCCAGCTTATCCGTTGATTAGCGAAATTAAGCAGATGTATCTTGATGCTTACTATGGCAAAATCTAAATAGTTGGATTAATCGATAGTGTGATTAGTGCCCTCATGTATGAGGGCACTTTTTTGTGTGAAAACGAACATCCTCGGACTTGTTCCGAGGATCCATGGATACTCGTGTCAAGCACGAGTATGACGAAGAAGAAAATTTACCCGAGTATGACAATAACAAAAAAGT
>JAFTNB010000182.1 GCA_017452115.1 Alphaproteobacteria bacterium | reverse complement strand
GTAGTAGCGGAGGTAATAGTGGCGGCAGTTCCGGTACCGGTGGAGCCGGAATGACTGCTAATTTAACGGGTATTGGTTCTAGTAATGGATTTTTAGTTTTTCCTAATGAATTAGCGGAACATTGTAATCTTAACGTTGGCGAGATTAGAAAGTTAGAAGATAAAAATAAAGTTATTGAATGTCTAAAATTGCTAATTACAGAGCGCAATAATAAAGATAAAGAGATACAACGTGAGGCTAGAGATGTATATGTAAAATCTTTTCACGAAACAGCCTATTCTAATATTGCAGAGGCAGTTGTTCTGCGTAACTATGCTGTTAACTATGAAAAACAAGTATTAGAACCGCTATCTGAAAAACTCAAAAAAGCCAAAACAGTTCGCGATGACTATTCAGGTGTAATTATGGTAAACAAAGAAGTCGCTAACCTTATTAATAAAGTTTTGATGATGTATTCAGCCAAAGTAGCTTATGATGCTTTTAGTGACTATGGCGATTTTGAAATTTATGAAGAAGATACCCTCAACATTGGTGACAGCAGAAAGTAGAAGAGGTGTACTATGAGAACTTATCTACACATATTACTCTTGGCTTCATTGATATTATTGCCGTGCCGTACTGTTCAAGCTTTTTCTATTAAAGATGCTGCAACTAAAATTCAGGATGTTGTTGAGGAAATTACGGAAGTAGCTAAATGGGCAGAAGAAAAAATTAGTGCAGCTGAAACCAAATTACGTGACAGTAAACTGGGAAAAATGGGAACTAAAGCTCATCAATATTATAAAGATGTTAATAATTTTCTTATTACTGGACGCAAATTAGCTAATTTAAAAGTTCCTACCTATATGGCAGGAGCAACTACCAGCGTCGATGGTGTGTATGATATTGTCAGTAATCGCTATATCCAGACTTATAGTGGAAAAGATGATTCGGAAACCAAAAAAAGACAAGAGCGTCACAATATGGAAATTCAGCATAATCTTATTGCTGATATTTATGCCAAAGCTTATGTTTTGCGTAATAATTTGATTGAAGAACGCAAAAAAGGTGATATTGAAACCACACCGACCAACACTCGTGAATTAATTGAAGTTGGGCGGGCGTATAACGAAAAAATTGTTCAACGTTATGTTGATATTCTTAATCTTGAAGCCGCTTTGCTTGATTTTGAAAATACCGATGTATTAATGAATGCAGATCCTAAACGTCTGCAACTTGCCAAAGAAACAAAATCAGAATAGGGGAGAAGAGAAATGAAAAAATATAAGATAACGTTTTCCACTCTTATGCTCCTTTTTACTGCATTGACTTATAATCCGCAGTCAGCACAAGCTTTTGTAACTACAGACGTATTGGAAGCTGCCGGACGTATTACCGCTACGGTTGGTGACGTATTGCGGCGAGGAGGTATTAATCTTGAAAGTGGCGAAAATAATGCCACCGGAGAAAGAACCGGAGCAGGAACAAAAGAAACCGATGCTTTTATTAAGAAAATAAAAGGTTGGGCAACTGATTATGCTAAAGAACGTTCAAATACAGGTAATCCG
>JAFTNB010000181.1 GCA_017452115.1 Alphaproteobacteria bacterium | reverse complement strand
GTGCAAATACAGTTTTTGAATGCCGGACGATTATGCAACGCTGTTGATAATACAGTTAATGTGTAAAACCAACCGCGTGTTTGATCAATTGCTTCAACAATAAAGTCGGCCGGAAAATGATTTTCAAACCATTCTTTATTTTCAAACGGATAGTGTACTTGTGCATATGGCATAGAACCGCTTTCAAACCAACAGTCAAATACATCGCTTACCCGACGCATCATAGTCTTTCCTGACGGATCATCAGGATTCGGATAAACCACATCATCAATATATGGTTTATGTAAATCATTTACCTCAATACCGGTTTTATCTTTGATTTCTGCAATAGAACCAAAAACATCTATACGAGGGAAGTTCGGATTATCCGATTTCCAGACTGGAATTGGCGTTCCCCAAAATCGATTACGAGAAATAGACCAATCACGTGCACCTTCAAGCCATTTTCCGAAACGACCGTCTTTAATATGTGATGGTATCCAATTAATTTGTTGATTATTAGCAACCATATTATCTCTAAAATCAGTTACTCGTACAAACCAGCTTGACATGGCTTTGTAGATTAATGGTGTATCGGTACGCCAACAAAACGGATAAGAGTGGGTATATTGTTCTTTTTTGACCAATAAGCCATTTTCTTTAAGCCATTGCATAATAGGTTCATTGGTTTCAAAAACTTGCTTGCCTTGATAATCCGGAACTTCGGAAGTAAATTTACCTGCTTCATCCACAGGGCATACTACCGGAAAGTTTTCATCATAAGCACGACAAGCATCAAAGTCATCTTGTCCAAAACCCGGAGCAATATGAACAACACCGGTACCATCTTCTGTAGAAACAAAATCTCCGCTCAAAACCTTGAAAGCACCTTTATCTTTCAGATGCTTGAAATAAGGAAACATTGGCCCATAACTCAAACCGAGTAAATCTTTACCTTTGATTGTGCCACTTTGACTTGCATTTTCGAGCTGTTTCTTATATTTTCCGAGCAAGGCTTGAGCCAAAACATATTTCTGCCCGTTTTCTTCCATAACAGCATAATCAATATCCGCGCCGACTGCTAACATTAAGTTAGACGGTAATGTCCAAGGTGTCGTTGTCCAAACCAAGATATTCATTCCGTTTTCTAGTTTGAACATAACCGTGATTGCATTATCCGTTTTGTCTTGGTAACCGAGATTTACTTCAAAATTAGAAAGCGGAGTTTCAGCAGCCCAAGAATACGGAAGTACACGATAATCTTCATATACCAACCCTTTTTCATATAATTGCTTAAAATTAGAGATAACGCTTTCCATAAATGGTAGATTCATTGTTTTATAATCATTGTTAAAATCTACCCAGCGTCCGATTCGCTTAAACATATCTACCCAAATATTAGAATATTTGAGTACATCCTGACGGCAGAAATTATTAAATTTTTCTATTCCATATTCTTCAATTTGTTTTCGTCCCGATACCCCAAGCTGCTTTTCTGCAGACATTTCAGCCGGAAGTCCATGGCAGTCCCATCCTAAACGGCGCTCAACTTTTTTGCCGTTCATTGTCTGAAACCGAGCAACCACATCTTTTACATAAGATACCATAATATGACCGTAATGTGGGGTACCATTAGCAAACGGAGGACCGTCATAGAATACAAATTCTTCTTCACCATTACGTTGAGTAACGGATTTTTCAAAAGTTTTATCTTCTTCCCAAAACTTGAGAACATCTTTTTCTAAAGCAATAAAATCAGCTTTTGCTTTTTCTTGTTTGTAATATTGTGTCATTATGAAATTATACCTGTATAAATAAGTTAACTATTCTTGCAGAAGATTCTGCAAATTAAATTTTTTAGATTATGTATATGAAAATAGCCTACAATCCCCTAAGGGATAATAATTCCGCCTGAAATATGTGATATGTAAAAGTGTATCATAGCACAAAACTTTGATAGAAAATTAAAACTTACTAAAAGGTAATACAATAAAAAATTCAAGTCAAGAGAGAATAACAATATGACAAAAATAAAGGCAGGATAAAATCACCTGCCTTTTAAGAATCACAGTAATTTCTAGATTATTAAAAACAATCGCACATATTATCGCCTTTTTCATCTGTACAAGCAGAATCATAGCAACAACATGTTGCTCCTGCATCACTACAATATTCAAGAACACCATCTACACAACAATCAGGATCACCTGTTAAACCAATACATTGATCTTCTTTATATGTATAACATGTTTCACATTTAGATGAGCAATCAGAATAGTAAGACCGACAACCATATACACAAGACTTGTCTGTATAATTATCACAAGGATCATCATCTTTTACACAACTACTACCATTCCAACTATACCCACTAGAACAAGCGCAAGATGTATATTTGTCGTCACAAGCCGTACCACTTCCTCCTGAATACCCCGTACCACTACAATCATATATATAGGTACTTGGGCATACACAGCTATAACATGTGTTTCCACATTCAGTCGTACCTACAGATGTTGCTGTTTTAGGACTTGTACAGCTAGAAGACGTTGAACCGCTGCTACATGTATTCGAACATGCCTTACAACATTTACGTGTTCCGCCGCAGCCATCATCGCAGTCTTCTGTACCATAACTACAACCTGTTTCATCTGCTGACGGACTGCAAGCTTTACAACACGTTCTCGTCCCTTCGCAACCATCATCACAACTTTCTGTACCATAATTACATCCCGTTTCATCTGCCAATGGTGTACAAGACGGGGCCGAATTACATACATTCAAAACATTTCCTGAACAATCTGTACAAGTTCCCGAGCTGCCATAAGTACAATCTGATGCATTTGCTTTTCCGCTGCAGGTAGAACTTCCGCCGTTATCCGCACAAGTTTTACAACAATTTCTTGTACCTCCACAGCCGTCATCACAACTCTTTGTTCCATAACTACATCCGGTTTCATCCGCAGACGGCGTACAGGTTTCTTCTTCTCCTCCGGATGAAGACGAACTATCATCTCCGCCGCTACTACTGGATGAGGTATTAGCATCACTATCATCTTCAACTACAGGACAAGAAGAGCAACATGTTCTGGTACCGCCACAACCATCGCTGCAAGAATACGTACCACAGCTACATCCGGTTTCATCACTAGATGGTGTACAACATTCCTGATAGGGATAATAACATCTTTCCCCACAACCATTATAGGTATAACCGCCGCAACCACCGGGATCATCACTGGTTGTACCACTTGGACAAGTATAATTACAACATGCTACCCATAAACCGTCACAACTCGAATAACCGCTCTTCGGATCGGTTACTCTCGTATCTCCTTTATAAGAGCCAACACAATTATTCGCAAAAACTTCCGGACAATAACATTCCGATATCCACTCATCACTATATGGACAATATTCATCAAATATTTTTGGAGCTGAACATCTTGTGGCCTTATGATACAATCTGTATCCATCACTGTCTACTGCTTCCGCACACAAAGGCTCATCTCGATTTCCTTCTCCGTCAAATCGTCTGGTTTCTATTCCGGCTCCCTGCCAATCCGGCAATAACCACGTTTTCGATTCCGCATTCATTATTCCTAAAACAAATAATATTGATGCGACAATAATTAACTTTTTCATCCTTCTTCCCTTTTTTATCTATAAGTATATATCTATTTTATAAATAGTATTATAACATATATTAAGAAAATGTCAAAATTATCACAAAAAAAG
>JAFTNB010000180.1 GCA_017452115.1 Alphaproteobacteria bacterium | reverse complement strand
TTTAAATATGCAGTTTGATAAGAAATCAGCGAGTATGCCGCAGCATGAGATTTATTAAAACCATAAGAAGCAAATTTTTCCATCTGATCAAAAATACTGGTTGCTGTCGCTTCTTCAATACCGTTTTTTACTGCTCCTTCCGTAAAAATAACACGGTGTTTAACCATTTCTTCTTTAATTTTTTTACCCATTGCCTTACGCAGCTTATCCGCTCCGCCAAGCGTATAACCGGCAAGTTCTTGAGCAATTTTCATCACCTGTTCCTGATAAATCATAATACCGTAAGTTTCACCGATAATCGGAGCTAGTGACGGATGTAGATAAGTAATTTCTTCTTCCCCATGTTTACGGCGGATATAGCTGGGAATATTATCCATTGGTCCGGGGCGATATAGTGATACAATAGCGATGAGATCTTCAAAACGGTCGGGTTTTATTTGTTTATGAACATCTTTCATTCCCGCCGATTCAAATTGGAATACACCTGCTGTATCTCCGCGTTGTAACAATTCATATGTTTCTTTATCATCAAGCGGAATATCACTCATAATCAATTCAATACCACGGTGCTTTTTTACTAAATCAACAGCGCGTTGAATAACTGTTAATGTTTTTAAGCCCAAAAAGTCAAACTTAATCAATCCGGTTTCTTCCACATATTTCATATCATATTGTGTCACCGGCATATCCGCTTTCGGATCTTTATATAGCGGAACTAATTGTTCTAGAGGTCTGTCCCCGATAACCACACCTGCCGCATGCATACCGGACTGACGGTATAATCCTTCCAGCTTCATTCCGATATCAAAAAGCTTGTTTATTTGCGGATCATTTTGCCGCATTTCTTCCAATTCAGGTACTTGGTCAAGAGATTGCTGTAAGGTTGGATTTTTTCCTTGCACGCCGGGAGGAATCATCTTGCTGATTCTATCTGCTTGTGAATATGGCATTTGTAATACACGTGCCACATCTCGAATAACGTTTTTGCTTTGTAGCTTTCCATAAGTTATAATCTGTGCTACATGGTCAAATCCATATTTATTCTGTACGTATTCAATGGTTTTATATCGATTCTCTTGGCAAAAATCCACGTCAAAGTCCGGCATGTTAATACGTTCCGGATTTAAAAATCGCTCAAATAATAAATTGAGTTTCAAAGGATCCAAATCGGTAATTCTCAATGCCCATGCTACAATTGAACCGGCACCGGAACCACGCCCCGGACCTACCGGAACTCCATGTTGCTTTGACCATTGAATGAAGTCTGCCACAATTAGAAAATATCCGGGGAACCCCATTTTTTTGATAACACTTAATTCATATTCCAAACGAGCATAATATGGTTTATCAATTTCTAATTTTTCTTCAGGTGTCATATTTGAAGGATACACCGTTGCTTCCATTCGTGCTCGTAAACCTTCATATGCTTGTTCTGTAATAAATTCATCTTGAGTTAATCCGCCCGGACATTCAAAAATTGGCAACAACGGCTGTACTTTTTGCGATAAATAATTACACCGTTTAGCAATTTGCACCGTACTTTGCAAAGCTTCCGGCAAATCTGCAAATAATTCGACCATTTCTGCTTCGGAACGTAAACGATTATTGGGAGAAAAATGTTTGCGGTTATTGTTGGCAATAAATTCTCCGGCGGCGATACAAATTAAAGCATCGTGCGCTTCATACATATCGGCATCAAAGAAGAAAGCCTCATTAGTTGCGACTAAAGGAATATTGTATTTATAAGCTAAATCAATAAAAGCATCTTCTGTTTTTTGTTCTTCTTCCAAACCGATACGGGCAATTTCCATATATAGTCTGTCGCCGAATATTGATTGTAGCTTTTGTAGTATATTTTCAGCATCTTCTTGCCTATTTTCCAGCAATAAACGCCCAATCGGACCTTTAATTCCTCCTGTTAAACAGATTAAACCGCTGCTGTATCCTTCTAAATCTTTCAATGCAAATTGAGCTCGTTCTGTTGGACCGGCACCATCCAAATAAGCAACTTTCATCAAATGCATCAAGTTAGAATAACCTTCATCATTCATAACCAATAAAACAAGTTCATCAGGATCAATAATCTTACCTTTTGATTTTAGTTTATCTTGAGAGTCCGGATTACGTAAAAAAAACTGACAGCCTAAAATCGGCTTAATCCCTTCATCTGAAGCATATTTAGAAAAAGCTTTCCCGCCAAATAGATTGGCTGTGTCCGTAATTGCAATAGCCGGCACACCCTGTTCATACAGTTTATGAACAAGTTTTGGCACTTGCATAGCGCCTTCAGAGAGTGAATATGCCGTATGCACACGCAGATGTATAAATTTAGGATCAGCCATTTTTTCCTCGTGTAAATTACAAGAAGTATAAAATCTTTTGTTTTTTGACACAATCAAAAAACGCACATAACGACAAGATACCCCCAACAATATTTACATTTTACTGACAACTGCTTTAATTATATCCAGTCGATAATACTCACGAATATTATTGCTTACCGGATATTTATTTTCGGTTTCTGTTGCAAATATATTAGCTTGATGGTTAATGAAATTGCGCCCTAAAATAATATTTTCACTATTTTCTGTTAAATAGTTTTGCAATTGTTTGGCTTCAGCTATATTGGCTTTTATCAGTCCATTACGCTGTCTGTACAAATTATTGAAAAAGATAATGGTTATGCAAGACATAAGAACTAACAATGCTCCACCCAAAGAGCAAATTCCGCTAAGCATAACAAAATTAAATAAAATCATACTTGTGGAGAATAATTTAATTAATAAATCAAGCCATTTCTTTTTCCATTTTATGGTAAACAATATCAGATATACGGCGATACTTATCGTAACAGCAAGCATAGCACTGAATCTTTTACTGGATTCAATCATAGTATATGCAGTAAATAACTCTGTAAATATCAACATTCCGCAACCAAACAATAAATACAAAGAACTAAGCTTGAATGTAAATAATTTTAGTGTGGAAACAGTGTTTTGTGCTACTAATTCCATTGCTTTTTTTAATATAGGCATAGAGGTTGAGTTGATTATAAATACCGATTCCTTAGCAAAAATAGTTTGTAAGGCTTTACGTTCTTTTTTCGGCAAACGTCGCAAATTATCAGTACGTTTTATCAGCATGATTTGCTTTTCATTTCTTTGAATATCAATAATATTCTTTTTAAACATATCTAATAAAAATGCTCCAAACGCCCTTTTATCAAACTTTTGATTGAGTAATAGACGTAACATATATGGCGTTCTGTTTAATTTGATTGGTAGTTTTTTATTATTTTTTTGAATATATTTCCATGAAAATATATAAGAAATAGCAATCATTAAAAAGCCTAATAGGGGAATAATGATTGTGCCATAATCTAATAATAATAAATCTAACTGCTTGGATAAACTTATTTTTTCTACTACTTCTTTGGGTAATATTACAGTTATTGGCATGCCCTCTGCAATAAATAAGGGAACTTTGGAAGAAAAACCGATAATGTTTTTAGCTTCTCTTTTCATAATTGCTCGTTCGTGTGAATAGTGAAACGGATATCCGACCAAGGCTCTTTGAGCAAGGGCTTCTTTGTCATGAGGCAAAATAACGGTTGCCCCGATTCGGGAAATTATTAAATTCCAATTTCCTCCGCTAACATCCCAATTAAGCTCATCAAATTTTTCGTAATGAGCAATTTGCCGGTCTACAACATAACTAAATTCGTATTTATAAATCCCTGCATCAAGAGGAATATTTGTATTAGGTGTAATTATAATATTCCCTCCCTTACTAATAAGTTTATAATCTACAGGGTGGCCATTTATTGTAACCTCATTAATGGTAACATCGATTTTATGTCCTTTGCCATCACGATCGACCATATGTGTCGGCAAAGCTTTACTAAGAGGATAGCGTAATTTTTGCCCATTAGAAATTACCATAATTGTTTCATCTATTTTTAGTAATCCACTCGGTAAAACTTCAATTTTAGTAAATAAATAAGGTATATGTTCATCTGGTGGAACTAAAACGTTTTCGTCATATGGTGGCAATGCTACGGCTATAGTGTTTGATGATGATTGAGATTGTGGATTCTTTTCCCATAATTCGGGTTGTAAAATACGAGGATCTAATATTTGAGAGTCGCTATCGGGTTTGGCTGTAGCTCGCTTTATTGCTTCCTCGTAAACCTGCTCATAGAATGTTTTTTCTTTATACTCATCCGGTAATTTATCTTCTACCACACTTGTCGCATTTCCGCCATATGAGCCGCTATTGGGATCTTGTTTCATGATGACGGCAGAACGTAATCTTTCAATTAAATATTTTTTGAAATCCGCTTCATTATCAAAACGGTCAACCGGAGCAGGGATATTAAAATTTGTCGGTGCGTTATTAGCCACTGCGGAAGCTGTTTCAGAATTTGCTACTGAACGCACAGACGCAGTAGCATTATTTAACACGCATATTCCGCCAAACAAGAATATAAGTAGAAGTTTTTTCATTAAAGTTCTCTTTGTTAACTAAATAGATATAGTTATATGTTAATATGCAAACATTAAAAAAGAATTATAATTCATACATGGAGAATATTAAAATGACAGAAAACAGAAAGGTTGCAGTGATTGTACTCGCTGCCGGAAAAGGAACTAGAATGAAGTCGGATTTACCGAAGGTAATGATGCCCTTATGCGGCAAACCGATGATCCGTCATATTTTGAATACATTGGAAGATATGGGAGTAGATAAGATTGTTCCGGTTGTTGCAAAAGATGGAGAAATGATTAGCAAAGAAGTTTATCCTTATGAAACAGCTGTTCAAGAAAAAC
Organism: Alphaproteobacteria bacterium; assembly: GCA_017452115.1. Lineage (GTDB taxonomy): Bacteria > Pseudomonadota > Alphaproteobacteria > RF32 > CAG-239 > MGBC133411. Next base: position 915 of record JAFTNB010000180.1, on the reverse strand, counting down.
AACTGGGAACCGGACATGCCGCAATTTGTGCACGTTCTAAACTTTGCGGATTCGAAGGTGATATTATTGTAATGTTTGGAGATCATCCGGTTATTACTAAAGAAACTTTGAAAAAAGCCTTAAAGAAAAAACGTCAAGGATATTCTATTGTTGTGCTTGGTTTTCATCCGCAAGATGCTTTACGTTATGGACGTTTGATTGTTAAAAATGATGAACTGGTTAAAATTGTCGAATATAAAGATGCAACAGATGAGGAAAAGGCCATTAAATTCTGTAATTCCGGCGTTATGATTTTTGATAGCGATACAATGTTTGATTTATTATCTTCAATCAGCAATGAAAATGCTGCCGGTGAGTATTATTTAACAGATGCTGTATCTTTAGCTCGGCGTCGTGGTTTAAAATGTGGGGCAGTAGAGTGTGATGCCGACGAATTATCCGGAGCTAATACTCAAGAAGAATTGGCTGCTTTGGAAAAGTATCTGACCAAACGCAATAAAGGACAATAATGAATATTATAAAAAAATATTGGTTTAGATTGCTGATGAGTATATTTTTACTCTGTGCTATCAGCTATTTTATAGTAGTATTTATCTCTCCGCGCTATGATATTCGACAACGAGGTTTTGTGCCTTGTACAATAGAGTTGGCAACAAATGTAGAAAATTGCGGACAAGATAATATTTTATGCATATTGCATGCAATCGGTACGGATAATATTTGTAATTTGCGAGTTATTATTCAAGGATTCAAAAATTGGTTTAATGGCGCACAAAATACGCCTTGGGAAAATTATATTTATGAACCTGAATTGCCTCCGACGAATACAGAAGATAATCCGGAACTTCAGGATTTTTACCAAGAAAATCCTAATTTAATTCAAGATATGCAAGATTTAAAAAAAATGAATAAGGA
>JAFTNB010000013.1 GCA_017452115.1 Alphaproteobacteria bacterium | reverse complement strand
CCTTTTAAATATTTTTAGGGTTGCTTCATTATTATCAACCAATGCAACCACAATACTACCTTCATCGGCACAATCACATTTATTAATAACCACTGTATCGCCATCGAGAATACCGGCACCCACCATTGATTCTCCCTCAACCTTAAGGGCATAGTGAGAGCCTTTGCTTACCATATTATAAGGAACATATATACTCTCTGTTTCATCTGCAATTGCTTCAATGGGTTGACCTGCTGCACTTTTACCATATAAAGGAATAGCGACCATTCCATTCATAATAGCTTGTTCACGTTTTTGTTCCTCTTCAATTATAGCGCTTGGCTTCAATTTAGGTAAGCGAACAACTTCTAAAGCGCGAGCTTTATGAGGAATACGTTTGAGGAAATTACGCTCAACCAAGGCTTCTATCATGGCATGAATACCTGATTTGGATTTTAGTCCGATAGCATCTTTCATTTCATCAAAAGATGGCGGGCATCCGGTCTCCTTACAAATTTTATTAATAAACATTAAGAGCTTATATTGTTTTTGTGTAAGCATCCTGACCTCGATATTTTAAATTTTACTCTCTTATTCGTTCTACTTTAGTTCTCTCACACTGTCAAGAATAAAAATCCTTAAATATCATATTGAATATATATCAGGAATTACCCATACCATTAGATTTTCTATAAGCATAAACCGGTGCTTTTTGAGAAATTATTTTATCTGATTTCTTTTTAGCGTCTACTTTAGTACGGACTTGCATTTTTTTTAGCTCAATAAGTTTTCTTATTTTTATTTTTTTATTATTAGATTGATTAGAAATACTATCATTCATTGTTACTGCAGTTTCCGTAGAACTTTCTATCATCGGCGTCTCCGTCGGAGGAACATCTTTTTGCATTGTATTTGCTGTTACTGATTGATTACCGCTCATATTGGCAAAACGACGTATCTTATCTTCTATTGCAGGAGAAATATTAACTGCCACTATGATATTTTTCTTCTTTGGCTTATTTTGTTTATGAGTGTTATCAAGATATTCTACAGCAGCAGGAGTAACAGATATTGTTTGTTCCGGTTCTTGCTGGAGCGATATAGCCGACGTATTGTTTGCCAGCATTACTTCCGGTTGAGATTGATTGGGTTTATTCTGCAAAGCATGAACTTTTGCGTTCGCTTCAAAATATGCAGTTAAATCTGCGGCTATTTGTTTCTCCGCATTATAACGTTTAGCAAATCCCCAAAGTTGAATTTTGCGATTTGATACGCGTTTATATATATCAAGGGGAGTAATATTTTTACCTGTTTTTTTAGCTTCTTCTTTAGCTATATTGATTTGTTTGTTAATGATTTTAAAAGCGTTTTTCGGAGATTGTGTAGCTGTGCCCATCACTAAAGCAGAAAATAAGAAATTTTCAGGTTCAGCATAAGTGTCTAAAGTAATTAACGTAAAATCCTGATGTTCGTTATGCAATTGTGTAAAGGTTGGCTTGAAATGAGTTTCAAACATAAACTCAAAACGCATACGAGAAAATTTTTCAGAATCTTTACCATTACATAATTGACACCACGTATTATAAAATTGCTGTGTGCGAGCATTACGTTTGATAATGCGCCCTGTTTTAGTATCCACCCCTGCAGCTTCTGCCAATTGCGGAAAGTCTTTACGACAATATTTTGCTAATTCATAAATAGTGTTATTTAAATTAAATTGAAAATCTCCGATATAGCGAGCATCTTGAATATTTTTTTTATCCATAATGGTTTGACTTCCGCTTGCCTCAAAAAGATGTACAATTGTTTCCGGACGAACTGTTTTTAGATTCAACTTATGACCATTATAAGTTTCTTCTGTTTTTACACTCTTCATAATTTCAGCCGCCGAAAAATCAGCCATATTGGCAATATAAGCAGAATCAAGAATATTTGTATTAATTTTTACGTTGTTTGCAGTTAAACTAATTTTTCTTTTTACATCCACATCATCATTATCCGCAATATTTCCAGAATTTGCTTGTGCACTTAAGCTAAATGAAGATAAAAGTACAGCGCCGGCAAACAAATGCTTTAATTTTTGAGAATTATCATATGTAAATTGTTTTATTTCATGCGCAACATTATTGGCAATTTCATTTTTCTTATTCATAAAACGTAAAAATTGCCTTTTTATAAAT
>JAFTNB010000179.1 GCA_017452115.1 Alphaproteobacteria bacterium | reverse complement strand
TTATCATGGAAATAATATAAACCTCCTAAGTAGCTCTTAGACTCAATCTCAGATGACTTGGTTGAATAATATTCTTTACCGTCGCCGTTCATATCATAGTTTCCGGTTCTATATGATACAAACACTCCAAGCTTGTTGTTTTTATCATGTTGCAAATCAAAACCGGCTTCAATGCCCCACACTTTGGCATCTATGTCTACAGGTGCATCAATGGATAAATCCGTATAATCGATATCTACCCACGCATTGTGGTTAGGCTTGCCGTCCCAGTTGTATGAGCAAAACTCACAATCAGGTGAATATAAGTGTGAAATACCTACTTTGCGTTTTATGGTGCTTATCATACCAACTTTTTGGGTTATGGTAACTGTGGGTAAACTTATGCCTCCGATAATCTCAGGTGTAACTTTTATTGGTGCTTTTGATATGCTTCCTCCGGTGTTTCCGCCTGTGCTTCCGCCCGTGTTACCATCGTCACCGCCTGTACCGGTATTATCATCATCGCCGCCGGAAGGTGGTGTGTCTTTGTTTGGGTTTTCAATATTGTTCATTGACAAGTACCACTTGTTTTCGTTTGTGTTAGCAACGGTTGCTGTTCCGTCTGAACTTTGTTCTACATTAAACAACACATCATACAAATATGGGCTACCGTATACACGGCTTACCTTAAACGAATCTGCTTGTCCCGTTGTGTCGTTTGTTGAATGTACAAACAATATGCTCTTGCCTCTAATGTCCGCATCTGATGATGCGTGTACAATTACACTTGTCGGATTATTCGGGTCTACATTGCCATCTATGTGTAACACATCAGCTTCTAATGTATCAGTCTTTAAGTCTATGTGATAAAAACTGTTGTTTGATGAAAATCCTTTTAAGTAGATATTATCTATATAACCATTGGCCACATCAAATACTGCATTGTTTAAGGTTAATGATGTTACACTGTTTGCAGTTAAGTTTTCTGTACCATCTTCTTCTAATGAGGCAATAAATTTGCCTTGACCCTCCCAGTTATTAGCGGTTGTGTCCTCATGGTTATATGAGCCAAACTTTAAGGTTGTGCCATCAACCGTTACATTTTCGGCATTGATGATGGCATTGTTCATTGCTACAAACTGTGTAGTTGTGCCCAAATCAGCATCAACAACATCATCTCCCACAAACGAGAGGTCATATTTATATGTGTAGTCTACTGCAGATGAAGATGCTTTACCTCCTTCAATGTTATCATTGATGGTCCAAGAACCGCCACCTGTGGTGTCAAAGGTTATAACCGGATTGGTTGTAGTTGAAGTATTATTTACAAAAATAGCATTATAGTTTTTGCCACGTGTCACATCTGATGTATAGTTACCGGAAAATTGATGCGCTTCAGCTCCGGATGTAAAGGTCATATTGCTGTCATATATATAAACAGCTCCGCCTGATGCTAAATCCGAATCTGATGAGGTTTTAGCATAATTGCCGATAAAATCACCGGTAATGTTGCCGATGGTGCTAATATTATAAATCGCTCCGCCTCGGGCAAGTGAACCACCGGCATAATTACCGATAAAATCACCGGTTATATCGCCGATGGTGCCATCATTATAAATCGCTCCGCCTGATTTAGCATAATTGCCGATGAAATCGCCGGTGATATCGCCGATGGTGTTCTTGTTGATATAAATGTGATTATAAATCGCTCCACCATAGGAGGATTTTCCACTGGCATAATTGCCGATGAAATCGCCAGTGATATTGCCGATATTTCCTTCATTAAAAATCGCTCCGCCAAATTTAGCATAATTGCCGATGAAATCGCCGGTGATATTGCCGATATTTCCTTCATTAAAAATCGTTCCGCCAGAGGCAGAAACACCACTGGCATAATTGCCAATAAAATCACCAGTGATGTTACCGATTCGACTACTATTATAAATCGCTCCGCCTTGGGCAAATGAGAAAGTTCCGGTTACCATAACATAGTTACCGATAAAATCTCCTATAATGTTGCTGATGGTACCATAATTATGAATCGCTCCGCCATAGGCATTCTCTGAGCCACTGGCATAATTGCCGATAAAGTCGCCGGTTATATTGCCGATGGTACCAGTATAATAATTATAAATCGCTCCGCCATAGGCCTCCTCCGGGCTTTGGCCACCACTGGCATAATTGCCGATAAAATCACCGGTTATATCACCGATGGCGCTGTCGCTCTTATTATAAATCGCTCCGCCATAGGTATGTGTACCATTGGCATAATTGCCAATAAAATCGCCGATAATGTTGCCGATAGCGCTTCTATCACCATTGTAAATCGCTCCGCCCAATGGAGCATAATTGCCGATAAAATCGCCGGTTATATTTCCGATGGTGCCATAATAATTATAAATCGCTCCGCCAAATTTAGCATAATTGCCGATAAAATCGCCGGTTATATTTCCGATGGTGCCATAGGTGCCATAATTAGCAATCGCTCCGCCATAGGCATTCCCTCGGCCACTGGCATAATTGCCAATAAAATCACCGGTGATGTTGCCGATGGTGCCATAATTAGCAATCGCTCCGCCATAGGCAGATGCATATAATGATTCTAATTTGGCATAATTGCCAATAAAATCACCGGTTATATCGCCGATAGTGCCGTCGCTCTCATTATAAATCGCTCCGCCATAGGCATATTTTCCACTGGCATAATTACCTATAAAGTCGCCGGTAATGTTGCCGATGGTGCCAGAATTATAAATCGCTCCGCCATAGACAGTTGATGAAGTTGAAGTAATCTTACTTCCCACAAAATCAGCATCAACATCACCTGTTAATGAATTATTCTGTTGTGTATCATAAACCTTTCTTTCTGTTGTATCATCATACTCATATGTAACATAAACTTTTTTATCATTGGGAAGTGTTAAAGTAACATATGTACCACTTGTGGGCTCGGTGGTAACTACATCATAGGTGATGTTTTCTGAGATGCCGATTTTTGATTTATCAAGGACTATTTTATAATATTTGGTTGTGAGCTCGCCGTTTGCATCTGCTTCTTGCACCGTGAAATTATAATCTGTCTCAAAGCCCGTAACATAGCTAAACACACTGTCAGGTAACTTGCTTGCATCAAAACTTATGCTGTATGTTCCCTCATTTTCCGTTACCATTCCTGCAGGTGTGCCTGCAAGTGTGCTCACTAATTCTTTGTTATCTCCTGTGGGCTCAAAATAATATGCCACACCACCAACCATCACTTTCACCGCACCCTCAGGAAGTGTGTTTGACCCAAGCTCGGTCAAGGTATATACATCAGAAGAGGTTAACTTTGCAGCCTCGGTCTTTAAACTGTTTAATGTGGGAGTTAGAGTTAAAGCAGAAACATTTTGAGTTAAAACCGTGCTCGTGAGCAAAGAAATAATAAAAGCAGATTTTTTTATCATAATACAAGTCCTTATAGTTAAATAATCTTCGGGACATTAAACGATCGTTTAATGTCTGTATCTAATACTAAATCAATTTTACCATAAGTCAATAT
>JAFTNB010000178.1 GCA_017452115.1 Alphaproteobacteria bacterium | reverse complement strand
TTTCATAAATACATTTACGTATAATTACAAAGACACCTATTATTACAATAGAGAGCATCAAATGATTAAAAATGAAATCAGATAAATACGGATAGCCGAATAAAGACAATCCAAAAACACCCAATGTAATTAGTGAAGTTAAAAATGTAATTTTAAAAGCCGGTGTAATTTCTTCATTTTCAATAACTTCTTAATTATTTTCAAATTCTTCAATTGCATTTTCAATATCTTTTTCCCACAACAAACGCTTAACTACCCATACAATACAAAATGCCTTAATACCGGAAGAAACAGCGGTTATAAACCCCAACAATTCTAATGGATAATTCCCCTTAGTCGCAACATATTCCAAATAAGAAATAATACCAATAAGCATAATACTGCTATACAATGCTCTAGTAACACTTATTGCTTTGGTGGTAGATACATTTACCAAACGCCATTTTTCATTATATGGAGCAAAAACCACCCTTGCTACTGCTCTAATTAAAATCACATATAATGCAAAATATAAAAAAGCATTTAACACTAATCCAAAAAAACCGGTGGTCATAAATGTAGTACTAACCATCCACAATAATAAACCACCTACAATACATGCCGGAATAACCCCATAACCAATTGCCACACAAATCGCTGCCACTAATTTTCGACTAAAACGAACATGTTCTAAATCTTGTCGATAACCCAAATGGCGCATAATAAATAATCTAAGATAAATACCAATCCACAAGCACAAAATAAAAATAATAACGACCGGTACTACATTAGTTTTAACAAAATTCTGCCCTTCTTTATTTAGCTCATCAAACCAATTAACCGGAGATTTAATAATATCGACGCCAAAATCTGCAAAAAGTTCAATATCATTCCAAAATACAGCAGGATTAATTATCGGAGCTTGCTTTTCCAACAAATTCCCTAGCAACTTATCATTACGAACTGTAATAACAACATTATCTAACTCATCAATCTTAGCCAAAAGAATATCCGCTTCAGCGAGCTGGGATTTATAATAATCAAGCTCATGATTAAATTCCATACGCTTTTGTGCAATTGCTTCCGGTTCAGCAATACCATCTGCTGGAGCAGTTCCCAGTGCTTCCACTCTTTTTTGCACAAAGTTAAATTCTTTTTCCAACAAACTTTTAATTTCATTTATTTTTGAGCGGTTATTCGCAAAAAAACGTACCGCCGAAGACAATTCCTCCGCAGTAACTTTCTGACTTTTTAAAAGATTTTCAGCTTGTTTTAATTGATTACTGATTTCTTCATAATTCACCTGTGGAGAAGAAATTGATTCCACTACTTTTGTTGTTGCATCTACATCAACATTTTTAGTTAATTGAGCATATCCGTTTCCACAATATAAATATACAAACAAACTAAAAAACAAAAGTTTTTTCATCAATTTCACTCCGCGACTATTTTTAAACCAAAAGTTTTAATACCGACACCGCATTTTGAGCAATACCGGCACGCAGATTATCTGCCACACACCAAAAACTAAAACCATTTTCTACGGAAACATCTTGACGAAGACGACTAACATATACATTATTCTCTCCCTGAACATCTGTCAATGTTACATATCCGCCATCTACATTTTTATCAAAAACCACTACATTTTTAGAAGCTTTCATTAACTTACGTACTTCATCACCATCTGTTTCTTTTTCGCACTCAACATTAACAAATTCGGCACACCCGATAAACGCCGGAACAATCGCACAATTTGCATGAACTTTCATATTTCCGCCCAAAACTTTTTTAGTTTGCGCATTCATTGCCCACTCACAAGCAGTTTCTTCTCCGATAAACTCTTCTACTTGAGGTATCACATTAAAAGCAATTTGTTTTTTGAATATGTTTTGGTCATCTGCCAAAGTATCATTCATATAAATCTTCCGTACTTGAGCAAACAATTCATCCATACCATCTTTGTCATATATGGAAGTAGACATATAAGTAGAAACCACGATTCGTTTCACCCCAAACTGTTCATGTACCTTTGCCAACGGTAAAAGCATCTGTGTGACAGACGAAGAAGGAACAGACACAATACCTCGTTTGGCTTTGTTGATATCCTCATCATTAACACCGGATACAATCATCGGTACATCATCATCTGCAAAGAAAGCTTGGGAACAATCAATGATTTTACACCCCTTGTTTAAAGCTTTAGACGCATATTTTTTAGAAATCTCATCATCGACCGCAAAAATCACAACTTGTACTTGTGCAAAATCAAACTCATCAGGATTATATACATCTAACTCATCATCTTCGCCAAATGAAACTAATGTCCCAAGCGGAGCCTTATACTCCAGTGCAAAAACATCTTCTACACCATAAGAATTTTCTTCTAACAAAGCCA
>JAFTNB010000002.1 GCA_017452115.1 Alphaproteobacteria bacterium | reverse complement strand
CACTTTAAACTTGCAAAAAAAAAAAACGGTTTAAGATGCGATGTGAAAGGTAAATTTTGACCTTTCAAAGGTACTTAAACTTAATTTTTATAGAAAGGATTAAATTATGAGAAAATATTTTCTACTTGGAACTGTGGCTTTGATGATGGCAACAAATGCGAATGCAACAGCCGTTGGCGCTTCATTTTCGGCAACGGCAGACATTGTAGAAGCAACAAGTATTTCATGCGATCAAGACCTAAATTTCGGTACTATTGTCTTTAATCCTCATCTTGATTCACCTGAAGGTGACGGATATGCAGAAATAACTCCTGATGGCACACCAAACGTATCTGGTAATGTAATCGCTATGTCTGGCGCAACTCCGGCATACTGTACTATTCCAGGAGAAGAATTTAATGATATACAAATAATAATTGCTAATCAAAATGAAGTGAAATTAACAGATACAACGACACCAAGCAAAACAATAGAGGCTCAAATTTCATACGAATGGGATGAACCGATTATTTATTTTGGAGGAACAATAGATTCTGGATTGACTAGCATTCAAGCCGGAACTTATACAGGTACTGTTGATTTTGCTGTTATTTATTAGCTTTTATACTCAACAGTAAATTATCACAAACTCAAACCCCTCCTTTGAACTCAATCAAAGGAGGGGTTTATTTTAGCTACAAAATTTTAAGCTTCTTCGTCTGCTGTCGGCAATGCCTCAATTTGAGCATTTGCAGCAGCTTCGCGTTGAGCCAAAATTTCTTTATCATTTTGAGCTGCAACTCGTTTCAATGAACGAAGTACAGTACCTGTACCGGCCGGAATTAAACGACCGACAATTACATTTTCTTTTAAGCCATGCAATCTGTCTGTCTTACCTGATACAGCCGCCTCGGTCAATACACGAGTTGTTTCTTGGAAGGAAGCCGCTGAAATAAACGACTTGGTTTGAAGTGATGCTTTGGTAATACCGAGCAATACAGGGTCTGCTTGTGCCGGAATTCCGTTTTCCTTGATTACTTTTTCGTTTTCAAGTTCAAATACATCACGGTCAACTTGTTCACCAACCAAGAATGTTGTATCACCCGGAGTTGTTACTTCAACTTTTTTGAGCATTTGAGATACAATTACCTCAATGTGCTTATCGTTGATTTTAACACCTTGCAAACGATACACATCTTGAACTTCTTTAACCAAGTATTCAGCCAACTTTTCAACACCTAATACACGCAAAATGTCGTGTGGTGCCGGTGTGCCTTCAACCAACAAATCACCTTTTTTGACGATATCACCGTCTTGAACAACCAAGTGACGACCTTTGGGTATCAAGTATTCAATCGGCTCACCTTTTTCAGGTACAACACTAATGCGTTGTTTTGCCTTATAGTCTTTTCCAAACTCAACCATACCGTCAACATCAGAGATAATAGCCTGATCTTTAGGATGACGAGCCTCAAAGAGTTCGGCAACTCGTGGTAAACCACCGGTAATATCTTTGGTCTTTGAGCTTTCTCTCGGAATACGAGCAATTACATCACCGACCTTAACTTCTGAACCGTTATCAACTGTCAATACGGCATCAACAGAAAGATAGTAACGAGCTTCTTTTCCGTTATCGAAGTTTACAGGTTTACCTTTGGCATCTTTTAACACAATGCTCGGTTTCAAGTTTGCATTTGATGATGCACCTGAGTGCCAATCAATTACAACTTTTGATACAATACCTGTGGTCTCGTCCATATTTTCTTTAACCGATACATTATTAATTAAATCAACAAGTTGAGCAGAACCTGCTTTTTCCGAAATTACCGGAATTGTAAACGGATCCCATTCTGCAACTTTTTGACCTTTCTTAACCTTAGCACCTTCTTGTACTAAAACTTTTGTACCGTAAGGAATATGGTGACGAGATTTCTCTCTGCCTTGAGCATCTTCAATTACGATATCGCAGTTACGAGATAACACAATCAAATTGCCGTCAGAATCGGTTACGGTATGTTTGTTTTCAAGTTTTAACATACCTGCAAACGGAACTTCAACACTTGATTGTTCGGCAGATTTTGATGCCGCACCACCGATGTGGAAAGTTCTCATCGTAAGCTGTGTACCAGGTTCACCAATTGATTGAGCAGCAATTACACCAACTGCCTCACCCACATTAACAGGTGTTCCTCTTGCCAAGTCACGACCGTAACAAGCCGCACATACACCATGTTCGCAATCACAGGTTAATACTGAACGAATTTTAACTTGTTCAACACCTGCTTTTTCTACCAACTCGGCATCATTTTCATCTATGAGTTTACCTCTTTGAATGAGCACTTCACCGGTTTCGGGATGAACAATATCTTCTTGAATTGTACGACCCAAAATTCTGTCGCCGATAGAAACAATTACATTACCGCCGTCAACAACGGGACGAACAATGATACCTCTTTCGGTACCGCAGTTTGTTTCAGTAATTACAACATCTTGAGCCACATCAACCAAACGACGAGTCAAATAACCGGAGTTTGCGGTTTTAAGCGCAGTATCGGCCAAACCTTTACGAGCACCGTGGGTTGAGTTAAAGTACTCAGACACTGTCAAACCTTCTTTAAAGTTTGAAATAATCGGTTGTTCAATAATCTCACCTGACGGTTTTGCCATCAAACCACGCATACCGGCAAGCTGTCTCATTTGCGCAGCACTACCACGAGCACCGGAGTGTGCCATCATATATACGGAGTTAATGTAACCTTTTTCGGTTTTAGAAATGTTTTTCATCATTTCATCGGCAATTTTATCGGTACAAGATGCCCAGATATCCACCACTTTGTTATATTTTTCGCCCTTAGTAATCAAACCGTTTTGATACTGTTGCTCAAATTCTTTAACCTGTTTAGTGGTTTCTTCAATGAGGTCTTTTTTGGCATCAGGAACAATCAAATCATCTTTACCGAATGAAATACCTGCCTTACAAGCATTTTGGAAACCAAGTGACATAATTTTATCAACCATGATACAGGTTTCTTTTTGACCGCAATGACGATAAACCGTATCAATAATTTCAGAAATTTCTTTCTTTTTAAGCAAACGATTTACAATTGAGAACGGTACATCAGGATGCTTGGGCAATATGTCTGAAACAATGATACGACCCGGAGTTGTATCAACTAAGCCATATTTTGTTTCACCATTATCATCGACATATTCCATACGGCATTTGATTTTTGCATGCAAATCAACAACCTTAGAATCAAGTGCAAGCATAACTTCATCTGTATCGGCATAAACACTGCCCTCACCGATTACACCTTCTGCTTCATATGAGAGGTAATAAATACCCAATACCATATCTTGTGAAGGAACAATAATCGGTTTACCTGATGCAGGTGATAAGATGTTGTTTGTTGACATCATCAATACACGAGCTTCCAATTGCGATTCGATAGATAACGGAACGTGCACTGCCATTTGGTCACCGTCGAAGTCTGCGTTAAATGCAGTACATACAAGCGGGTGCAAGTGGATTGCCTTACCTTCTACCAACACCGGTTCAAAGGCTTGAATACCCAAGCGGTGCAATGTAGGAGCACGATTTAAAAGTACAGGGTGTTCTCTGATTACTTCTTCTAATATATCCCACACTTCCGGACGCTCTTTTTCAACCATGCGTTTTGCTTGTTTAATGGTTGTTGCGTGTCCGTAAAGCTCTAATTTTGAATATACAAAAGGTTTGAACAATTCAAGTGCCATTTTTTTCGGCAAACCACATTGTTGAAGTTTAAGTTCAGGACCAACCGTAATAACCGAACGACCTGAGTAGTCAACACGTTTACCAAGTAAGTTTTGACGGAAACGACCTTGTTTACCTTTGAGCATATCTGACAAAGATTTCAAAGGACGTTTGCTTGTACCTGTAATTGCACGTGAACGACGACCATTGTCAAACAATGCGTCAACAGACTCTTGCAACATTCTCTTTTCGTTTCTGACGATAATATCCGGAGCTCTTAACTCTAACAATCTTTTCAAACGATTGTTACGGTTAATTACACGACGATATAAATCGTTCAAATCAGATGTGGCAAAACGACCACCATCTAACGGCACAAGAGGTCTGAGTTCAGGCGGAATAACCGGCAATACGGTCAAGACCATCCATTCTGGTTTGGTGTTAGATTCAATAAACGATTCAACAATCTTCAATCTTTTAACCAGCTTTTTGCGTTTTGCTTCCGAATTGGTTTCTTTCAATTCAGCTCGCATAACGGCACGTTCCGTTTCCAAATCAATATTTGCTAAAATTTCACGCAATGCTTCGGCACCGATTCCGGCTCTGAAAGCATCTTCGCCATATTTATCAAGTGCATCTTGATATTCGTCTTCGGTCAAAAGCTGATTTAATGTTAAATCGGTAAGACCCGGCTCAATTACGATATATTTATCAAAATATAATACGCTTTCAAGCTGTTTCATCGGAATATCGGTAAGCATTGAAATACGGCTCGGCAAAGATTTTAAGAACCAGATATGAGCAACCGGAGCGGCCAACTCAATGTGTCCCATTCTTTCACGACGAACTTTTGAAAGTGTAACTTCAACACCACACTTTTCGCAAACAACACCGCGATATTTCATTCTTTTATATTTACCGCACAAACATTCATAGTCTTTAACCGGACCGAAAATGCGTGCACAGAACAAACCATCTCTTTCGGGCTTAAACGTACGATAGTTAATGGTCTCTGGCTTTTTAACTTCACCATATGACCAAGAACGAATTTGTTCAGGAGAAGCAATAGAGATTTTGATTTCATCAAAAGACTCTTCAGCTACTTGCTGACCCATAAATTTCATTATATCATTCATATTTATATTACTCCTTATCCTTAAACTTCTTCGTTCAACATTTCAACATTAAGACACAAAGACTTCATTTCTTTTACCAAAACATTAAACGATTCCGGAACACCGGTGTCAAATGTGTCTTCACCGCGTATAATTGCTTCATACACTTTTGTTCTGCCGTTGACATCGTCAGATTTAACGGTGAGCATTTCTTGCAAGGTATAAGCAGCACCATATGCTTGCAATGCCCACACTTCCATCTCACCGAAACGCTGTCCGCCGAATTGGGCTTTACCACCCAACGGTTGTTGTGTAACAAGTGAGTACGGACCAACCGAACGAGCGTGCATTTTTTCATCAACAATGTGGTGAAGTTTAATCATATAAATGATACCGACAGTAACCTTGCGGTCAAATTTTTCACCTGTTCTGCCATCATACAAGTCAATCTGACCGGATGTCGGTAAACCTGCCATTTCAAGCATATGGTTAATATCATCACCGTTAGCACCGTCAAATACCGGAGTTGCCATCGGAATACCGTTTTTAAGGTTGGAAACAAGTTCCATTTTTTCTTGTGTATTTAAGGTTTCAATTTCGGCTTTATATTGTTTTTCACCATAAATTTCTTTTAACCGTGCGTTTAATTCATCAATGGTCTTTTCGCCTTTTTTGTATTGCTCGCAAAGTTCATCAAGTTGTTTACCTAATTCTTTTGCAGCCCAACCAAGGTGTGTTTCCAAAATTTGTCCCACATTCATACGAGATGGCACACCCAACGGGTTTAACACGATATCAACCGGTGTACCGTCTTCCATGTACGGCATATCTTGCAATGGCAATACGCGTGAAACAGTACCTTTGTTACCATGACGACCGGCCATTTTATCACCGGTTTGCATTTTACGTTTGGTAGCAATAAATACTTTAACCATTTTGAGTACACCGGGCAACAAATCGTCACCTCTTTGAACTTTTTCAACTTTGTTGTCAAAGTGTTTATGAACTTTAGCGACTCTTTCATCAAAAGCGGCTGAAAATTCTTCAATTTCAGTCATTGTTTTTTCATCTTTAACAACAATCTTGCGCCATTGTGAAGACGGAACTAAGTTGAGCATTTCTTCGGTCAATTGTGCCTTTTTCTCAATACCTTTAGGAGCATCAACAACTGTTTGTCCCAAAAGCATTGCTTTTAATCTGGCATCAAATGAACGGCGAACAATTGCAATTTCATCATCACGGTCTTTTGCAAGTTGTGAAATTTCTTGTTGTTCAATTGAAAGCGCACGTTCATCTTTTTCCACACCACGGCGAGAGAATACATGAACATCAACAACAACACCTTCAATACCGGGTTGAACTCTTAACGATGTATCACGAACATCGCTTGCTTTTTCACCAAAGATTGCACGCAAAAGTTTTTCTTCCGGAGTAACCGGAGATTCACCTTTCGGTGTAACCTTACCGACCAAGATATCGCCTGCTTTAACTTCTGCACCGATATATACAATACCTGCTTCGTCCAAATTACGCAAAGCTTCTTCACCGACATTGGGAATATCTCTGGTGATTTCTTCTTGACCGAGTTTTGTATCACGAGCCATAACTTCAAATTCTTCAATATGAAGTGAAGTTAAAACATCATCACGAGAAATTCTTTCCGAAAGCAAAATAGCATCTTCGTAGTTCAGACCGTTCCAAGGCATAAACGCAACCAAAACATTTTTACCCAATGCCAACTCACCCATATCGGTACAAGGACCGTCAGCAATGATATCACCGGCTTTAATTTTGTCACCGACTTTAACAAGCGGCACTTGGTTGATACATGTGTTTTGGTTTGAACGGCGGAATTTTTGCAAACGATAAATTTCAACACCCACATTGCTTGCGTGCTTATCATCTGACCTGATAACGATACGATTCGCATCAACCGAATCAACAACACCGTCATATTTAGCCACCAATGTCGCACCAGAATCTTTAGCAACGGTTGCTTCAATACCTGTACCTACAAGCGGAGCTTCCGAACGCAACAAAGGTACACCTTGACGTTGCATGTTTGAACCCATCAATGCACGGTTTGCGTCATCGTTTTCCAAGAAAGGAATAAGCGCAGTTGCAACAGATACTAGCTGTTTTGGCGAAACGTCAATTAAATTAATTTCAGATGGAGCAGCAAAAACGACATCGCCTGCTTTACGACAAGCAATCATATCGTTTTCAAAATGTCCGTCCTCATTAACCTTGGCATTTGCCTCAGCAATAATAAATTTGCCTTCTTCATCGGCTGATAAATATACAACCTCAGATGTAACGACACCATCAACAACCTTACGATACGGACATTCAATAAAACCATATTTATTGATGCGAGCATATGTTGAAAGTGAGTTAATCAAACCGATGTTCGGACCTTCAGGAGTTTCAATCGGACATATACGACCATAGTGTGTCGGGTGCACGTCACGAACCTCAAAACCTGCTCTGTCACGAGACAAACCGCCGGGACCCAAAGCTGACAAACGGCGCTTGTGTGTGATTTCTGACAACGGGTTGTTTTGGTCCATAAATTGTGAAAGTTGTGACGAACCGAAAAACTCTCTGATAACGGCAGCAATCGGCTTAGCATTTACCAAATCTTGCGGTTTAACATTATTAAGAACTTCAGCACTCATTTTTTCTCTGATTGCTCTTTCCATTCTTAACAAGCCCATACGATATTGATTTTCCATCAATTCACCGACTGAACGAACACGACGGTTGCCCAAGTGGTCAATATCATCAACTTCACCCTTACCGTCACGAAGTCCAATCATATGTTTAACAATACGCAAAATATCATCTTTGCGGAGTGTACGATATGTATCGGGAGCTTCTTCAAAAGGTATATCCATTGCCAAATTCATCTTAACACGACCCACCGATGACAAATCATATCTTTCTTCATCAAAGAACAAAGCCTTAAACAAATGATACGAAGCATCTAATGTGGCCGGTTCACCGGGGCGCATAACACGATAAATATCTAATAACGCCTCTTCACGACAATGATTTTTATCAGCTTCCAAAGTGTTGCGGATATAAGGTCCGACATTTACACCATCAATATACAAAATACTCAATTCTTTGATTTTTGCATCAGCAATTTTATCAAGCCATTCTTCGTTTAACTCGGCACCGGCATCGGCAAGAACTTCACCTGTTTTTGCATCAACCAAAGCTTTTGCCAAGAATTTACCGTAAAGCTGTTCTTTGGCAACCTGATAATATTCCAAGCCGTCTTCCATAAGCTTATTGGCTGTTCTTAAAGTAAGCTTTTTACCTTGTTCCCAAACAACCTTACCGGTTTTTGCATCAACCAAATCAAAGTCAAATTTCATACCTTTTGCACGTTCGGGATTAAATTTAACTTTCCAAGCTTTTTTGTTTGCAACATATTCATCAGATTCATAGAAATAATTTAAAATTTCTTCTTTATCCATACCCCTGATTTCTTCTTCAGGTACTTTTTCACCGGCTTTAATGCGGTCTTCGGTTTCTTTAGAATATAAAGAATACAAAATTGATGTTACCGGCAATTTACGACGACGGTCGATACGAGCATAAACCAAGTCTTTGGCATCAAACTCAAAATCAAGCCAAGAGCCACGATACGGAATAATGCGAGCGGCAAACAAATATTTACCTGATGACATTGTTTTACCTTTGTCGTGGTCAAAGAATACACCCGGAGAACGATGCATTTGAGAAACAACCACACGCTCAGTACCGTTAAAGATAAATGTACCTTTATCGGTCATAAGCGGAATGTCACCCATATAAACATCTTGTTCTTTAACATCATGAACCGATTTTGCACCGGTTGTTTCATCTATATCCCAAACAATAAGGCGAAGTGTTGCCTTAATTGCGGCAGCATATGTCAAGTCACGCTTTAAGCATTCATCAACATCATATTTAGGTTCTTCGAGCTCATATTTAACAAACTCCAACTCACCGTTACCTGAAAAATCTTTAATCGGGAAAATAGATTTGAAAACTTCTTCCAAACCAAATTCACAGTGTTGTCCATAGTTATCAACATTATTGATAAAGCTGGAATATGAACCGGTTTGAACCTCAATCAAACTTGGCATATCAATAACAGCATCAATTTTGCCAAAGTTCTTTCTTACACGCTTTTTGCTCGTATAAGATTCTTTCATTTTGCTTTTATCCTTCTTCAGTTAAAATCTGTAAACCATACTATCGGTCCTAATTTTCGGGAGCTACCCGAGATAAAACCAAACCCCGTTATACAGATGGTTAATATAAAAAAACGTTTTCTCATACAAGAATCGCCCGAACCACCAAGCATTGCGCCAAACTCGGGACAAATTCACCAAATAATTATTTAATCAAACTGACAAGTTTTTATATCATTTATAACCAAAAATCAAGTAAAAAATGCGAAAGAATCTATTTTTTATCAATACTAAAAAACCTGACAAAATATATAAAATGCTATAATGAGCTATAATGAAATTGACGCTAATTTTATGAAGTTCAAAAATGAATAAAGAAAGAGCAAAAGAAATATTGGAAATTACAGCATGTTGTGCTCAAGGAGTAATTTTAAATCCGATATTTGCGGTTGCAGTCGGCTCAACGGTTTTAATAGTAGATGCTGAAAAAGATCAAATAAGAGAAGATAAAAATTACATAACAGTGAATGAAGAACATACTCGTATTAATAGTAAAATGATGAAATCTGCATATCAAAACAAGCTTGAAATGTTTAAACAATATCTAGATGAAGGAGCTAGCATTGAAACATTAAATAAACTAGGACCAAATCCGCTTATGGTTGCAGTTGCAGGAGATGCTTAGATGTCGCATCATATATCTTAAAAACTCCGGAATTAGCAAACAAAATTGATTACAAACTTTGCGATCAAAATGCCGTCAATTTAAGCGATTTGATTGAAGCAAAAATTTTAGAACAACCAACTCCCCAATTGTTATCCATAAAAAACTCATAGAACAAAACATTGAAGAGCAAACTAAAGAAAAGCTAACGGCAAAGCAAGGAGTAATACCTATTATGGTATAATGAAAATGGTTGATAAAAACATGACGGAAAGATAAATCTTTTATGAAAATTTCACATCCCAAACATAGCCGACAACTTTAATTGTCGGCTATGTTTTCAAATTAATAGCTAAACTATCTTTCTCTTAGTTCTCGTTTAACATCTATCCTAGCTTTTGCCATTTGAATAGCTTTTTGCACCACATTAAGCTTTTTAACAGTTTGCGGAGCATTTTTCACCCCTTGGTTTTGAACTCTTAATTTTTCACTCTTTTCTGCTTGACGCTCGGCAACTCTCTTCATCGCTAAATATTTCACAGTATCTTCTTCACCGTTAGTGGCATGATAAATCAAATTACCACGATTATCATATTTATAATCAATAACAGTTTTACCAACTCTGTGTTCATGCATTAAAACCTCCTTATCATTCCAACACTTATAAGAACCATCAGGATTTTTTTCATATTTTTTTACACCATTTACATACCAAGTTTGTTCAGCAAGGCCATTTTTTGTAACAAAACTTTCGATCTTTCCTGAAGGATAATATGTTTTCTTATCACCATTAGGCCATGTTTCTGAACAAAGATAGCGCTTAGTTCGAGTACCCCAGAAATGAGGCAATCTATACTCATCATATTTATAAGATCTATATTCCAACCTCTTTCCATCCGGATATTCTTCAGCACATAACACCCCATCCGAGTTATATTCTCTCCTTATACCTTGAATTTCTTCAGCCGACAAGTAACGTTTCCCCGTACCCCGAATAATGTCGTCTTCATCTCTTTCCAATATTTTTTTATTTTCAGTAACCTTATATTCTCTAACAAACTTTCCGGGAACAACCTCTTTTGCAAGATATCTCATGCCATCAATTATTTGCCATTGACGCTTTTCACCATTAGGCAATTCTTCATATATCTTATTACCTTTTTCATCCCAACGATTCTTTTCACCACTAGGCTTTTTTTCACTACTTATCACACCATTTTTATAGTAAGTAATTTCTGTACCATCCTTTAGTTTTTCAGAACATTTACATTTTTCCCCATTGCTCTTTGGATAATATGATACAACACTACCATCCGCAAATT
>JAFTNB010000177.1 GCA_017452115.1 Alphaproteobacteria bacterium | reverse complement strand
ATAAAATCTTTTCTTTTTTCTCATAAGCCATCATAACTTCCGGCCAGTGTACCATAGGTGCCATGACAAATGTCAATGTATGTTCGCCAAGAGATAATTCATCTCCCTCGCCTACAACCACTTTACGCCCTTCTAAATCGATATTTTCAAAAAACTGAGGTATCATACCAAATGTTTTGGCATTAGAAACAACTTTGGCTGTAGGATACTTATGCAAAAATGTTGCAATATTAGCAGCATGATCAGGCTCCATATGCAATACAACCAAATAATCCGGATTTTTACCATTAAGAACAGAAGCTAAATTATCCAACCATTCAGATGTCATACGTTGGTCTACCGTATCCATTACAGCGATTTTTTCATCCATAATAACATAGGAATTATAGGAAATTCCATTAGGTACAACATATTGCCCTTCAAATAAATCAATAGTTTTATCATCTGTTCCGACATAGTAAATTTGATTTGTTAATTGATTATTATGCATATTTTACCTATATTCAAATTGTTATTTGATATAATTTATACAAAGTTTTTGATAATAACAATAAAATAGTGTTTTTTATTAAGGATTAAATATAATTTTTATATTAGTCTAATCTTATATAACTAGAACGGCGAGCGTAGCCATGGGCATCTATTTTTTCTTGCTTACAAGTTTTCATTTGCGCAACCAATCTAAATCCGGTAATAGCAGCCTTAGCAAATTCGCATTTTTGTATAAAAGTATCAGCACATAGATTTTGAATTGGTGATAACGGAATATACTTTTCATCAGTTTGGGCTAAAGAATTTTTTATGGCATTTTTAAGCAAATTATTAGCAAATTGTTGCATTTTTTTGGCCCCTTTACTCATTTCTGCTTTAGGAGCAAAACCCATAAAAGAATGTTCATCAACCTGATTATCATCTTCCGGTTCTTTATAATCATTAGCTATAGCTTCTCTACGGGCTTTTGCGATATCTGCAAAAAAATCGCCGTCTTCATCTATTTTTTTTACAATCCATTGACGTGGAGGATTTCCCTCAATGCCGGCTTTATCAATTTGTGCACACATAAGGGTTTTTGTATTATATTCCGAAATGCAACATACACCGAAATCTTTATGCGCAATATGCAGATATTCTTTAAAATATGTTTTTAGCTCGTTATGTCCATCCATTGCAGATTCTATAGCAACAAAATATGTAGCCGTACTTAAAGATGACATACAATTCGGCGCATAATTAACCGAAACTAAATTCTTTTTGATTTGCTTCTGTTCCACAGGACTATAACCAAGTTCTTGCATTTTGCGATTCATTATTTTTTCTAATTGCATTGCAACATAGGCACCATGACAATGAGTTACAAGATTAAGTTTACGAATATTACATACAGCTTCTGCTTGATTAAGTCGTGATTTTCCATTATCAGATGAAATGCGCGGCAATATCACTGCATTAAAAATATCTTGAATATATTGAGGCTCCAAAATTTCTTGACGCTCAATACCGGCTAAATTATTAATACATTTTGCATAATGGGATTGATTAACAATGCGCCAATTTTCACAATGACGCGCATAATCATCATCATGATATTTGCCAAAATTGCAAACCGCAACGCATACCCGAACAGGTTTATTTTTTAGTTCGGAATGATTTTTTATAAATTCATCAGTTTTTTTGAGATAGCCGTTATAACCACGGATATTATCACCTTGCCCTCCGGAACCTGCCAAAACAAGCACCATTGTTTCTTGTGGTTTAAGCGGCGCTGCTGGTTTGATTCGATAAGGTGAATCTGGTGTAGTTTCTGTTCTTTCGGCAAGAAATGCATAACTTATATCACCACGCTCGGTTTTGAGCGCGCGAATTTGCTCTTTAATATTCATGTATACCTCTTGGAAATTGAATTTGTTATAAATATTAAATCAATTGGACAAATTTGTCAATTATATTTTACTTGAAAATAGCTATATTTTATTGTATAGCTTACGCATAAACACTAAATTATTTTGATAATTATGAAAAATGAACCTGAAAACAAGTATGTGGCTCAAGGAGTTGCTGCTTGGCAAGAAAAAGAAGCTCATGCTTCAATTATGCAAGAGCTTAGTAATGTGCATGGCTTTGTTGATTCGTATGTGATGATCAATGGTAATTATTACTATTGGGCAGTTAAAACACTTAACGGTCAACGAGCTATTGAAATTGCCAAACGTGAAAACCATGATGAAATTATGTACATGATTCATCAATATGGTAAAAGTATTTGTCCTAGCGAAAAGCGTTCATGGTTGCAATCGGTTAAAGAACCGGTTTTGCCTGATGAAGTTCAAGTAATTATTGCAACACGTAATGAACCTGATGAAATGTCTGCTTTTCTGCAATATTGGGGATTTGATAGTGCTGGTCAAAATGTTGTTCTGGAACGTAAAAATCATGATGAATTACTTAACTACGTAAACTT
>JAFTNB010000176.1 GCA_017452115.1 Alphaproteobacteria bacterium | reverse complement strand
GAGGAAATGTTTATCTTAAGGCTGCCGCAGGTTTAGCTGCAAAATTTGCAAAAGCAGACGGAGTAGTTAGTGCTAATGAAATTAAATTATTCAAAGATATTTTTCAAGTTTCTGATACTGACAGCTCGGTTGTTTCTCGTGTTTTTAATAAAGCTAAAGAAAAAGTTGAAGGTTTTGAGCCATTTGCACGTGAATTGGGAAAATTGTGCAGTGGTAATTTAGATATGCAGGAAAAAATTGTGGAAAGCATGTTTAAAATTGCTTTGGCAGACGGAAAAATTAGTGATTTTGAACGCGATATGTTGCGTAAAACAGCAGAATTGATTGGGTTACCGGAGGGAAATTTTAAGGTTATTGCGGATAGTTTTGAACCGAAAGTTCCGCAAAATGCAACAGTTTGTGATTTTTATGATGTGTTGGGGGTAATGCGTGGGGCAAGTGACAGCGAAATTAAAAAGCGTTGGCATCAGTTGATTAATGAATATCATCCTGACAAAGTGCAGGCTAATGGCGGCAGCGCAGCTGAAGTTGAAGCATCAACGCAGAAAATGGCAGAGATTAATGCTGCATATGAAGCTTTATTAAAATCTCGTAAGGCGGCGTAGAAAATGAAAATTATTTTAGCGACAATAAATGCCCGTTATTCTCACACATCCTTTGGGCTTAGATATTTGAAAGCAAATTTGCGTGAATATGAAAATAATACAGAAATTTGTGAGTTTTCTTTAGATGAATCCGTACAAGAAATTGCTGAAAAAATTATTGCTCGTAACCCCAATATAGTTGGTTTGGGGTGTTATATTTGGAATATTGAGGCAATATTAAAAGTAGCAGAAATTGTGCGGGCGATTTTACCTAATGTTTTGATTGTATTTGGCGGTCCTGAAGTTTCTTATGAAAATGAGGAATTTTTAGCAAAATGTGATTACCTGATAGAAGGTGAGGGAGAGATTGCCTTGTATGAATTGGTAAAAAATTATACTATAGGGAAATTGCCGCAAGAGAAAATTTTGAAAGCTCCTATTTGTGATTTGAAACAACTTAAAATGCCTTATTATTTATATAATGATGAAGATGTGGCCAATCGCTTAATATATGTTGAAGCAACCAGAGGGTGTCCCTTTACTTGTGAATTTTGTCTTTCTTCATTATCAAAAGGTGTTCGAGAATTTGATTTGGATGCTTTTTTAGCTGAAATGAAAGTTTTAATTGAACGAGGGGTGTGGCAATTTAAATTTGTGGACAGAACGTTTAATTTGAAAATTGAAAATATTCGTAAAATACTCAATTTTTTTAAAGCTAATTGGCGTCAAAATATGTATTTGCATTTTGAGATTTTTCCAGATAGGCTAAATGCTGAAATGTTGGAAGAAATTAAGAATTTTCCTTGTGGGGGATTACATTTAGAAGCAGGAGTGCAGAGTTTTTATGAACCTTCTCTTAAGGCTATTTCTCGAAAGCAGAATGAAGAAAAAACTTTAGAGAATTTGCGATTTATTCGTGAACAAACCGGAGCGGAAATTCATGCTGATTTAGTAGCCGGACTGCCTTGTTCGACATGGCAGACTTTTAAGCAAGATTTTGATAAGTTGATGAGTGTTTTTCCTCATGAGTTGCAGTTGGGAATTTTAAAACGTCTGCGAGGGGCGCCGATTGATAGGCATAGTCAGGAATTTGCTATGGTATATTCAAAATATCCTCCTTATGAAATTATGCAAAATAAAGATATGTCTTATGAGGAGTTGCAGAGGATTAAGCGGATTGCTCGATATTTGGATATATTCTATAATTCTGGTAATTTTCCTCGTGCAGTTATGTTATTGCTGCAGTCTAAAAATTCTACATTCGAGGCGATGGATGATTTTAGTAATTATATTTGGCAAAATTATCAACAAACACACAAAATTTCTATCGGGCGGCAAACAAAAATTTTGTTTGAGTATTTGATTAAGTTTTTTGCCGTGGAAGATGTTGCGATTGCTTTGATTTCTGATTATGAAAATAAACATCGGAAAGATAATATTTATTATATTCGTGAGGTATTGAAATGAGAGAACATTTAATGCCATATTTTGAGGAGCGAACTTTACCGATAGAGATGATTATTATACATTGCAGTGCGTATGATGTCGATAAATGTATTCAAGTGTGGCATGAATATAAAGTTGCTCCGCATTATGTGATTGCAGAAGATGGCGAGTTGATTAAAATGGTTGATGAAAGCAAAAAAGCTTTTCATGCCGGGATAGGGTATTGGAACGGATATTGCGGGAGTATGAATGAGAGTTCTATCGGAATTGAACTGATTAATCCAACAATGGGACAAGATGATAATAGTTATACCGATGCACAGATTAAAACTTTGATGAAATTATGTAAAGATTTGATACAAAAATATAATATTAAACCATGGAATGTGGTTGGGCATTCGGATGTTGCTCCGCTGCGAAAGGCAGATCCGGGGAGAGCATTTCCATGGAAAAAATTGGCACAAAACGGAATAGGATTATGGTATCATCAGGTGGAGAAAACTGATGGTGATGCTATATCTTTGTTGCAAAATATAGGTTATGATGTAAGTAGTGAAGAGAAGCAAATTGCATCTGCATATGCTTTTAGACGCCATTATATGCAAAATGAAATTATTATTGAGCCGAATTTGCAAAAATTATTGGATAATCCATTCCCTCGGGGAGATAAAACTTGGCTTGAGGGGGAGAATTTTATTATGATACTTAATGCAATAGCATGTAATAAAAAGTAATATTATGTGTGTCGGAAGTTGTAGATTAAGATTTGTAATTTATAATAATTATGACACAATAAAGGTAAAGTAATTAATAGGAGTTTTCATAATGACAGAAAAATTGTTTGGTACCGATGGTGTACGCGGTGTGGCTAATGTATTTCCAATGACTGGGGATTTTGCGATGAAATTAGCGCAGGCTGCAGCTGTTGTTATGTGTAATAATCAAAAAAAAGTTGCAATTGCTAAAGATACACGTATTTCAGGAGATATGTTAGAAGCTGCTTTAACGGCAGGTTTTAATGCTGCCGGAGTAAATGTGATAAGGCTTGGGGTTTTGCCTACGCCAGCAATTACAATGTTAACACCAGAGTTAGGTGTTGATATGTCGGTTATGATTACTGCTTCACATAATCCGTATCATGATAATGGAATTAAGTTAATCGGATCAGACGGAAATAAATTGTCCGATGAACAAACGGCAAAAATTGAAGAATTAATTGCACAAAATAATTTTATTTTAGATAAAGATAAAATCGGTTGTGTATTTGATAGTGTTGATGCTCTTGATAAGTATGTGGCAAAAGTGAAGGCTAATTTTCAGAAAAACTCACTTCAGGGAATGAAGATTGTACTTGATTGTGCTAATGGAGCATTTGCGTCTTTTGCTCCGGCATTGTTAGTTGATTTAGGAGCAGAAG
>JAFTNB010000175.1 GCA_017452115.1 Alphaproteobacteria bacterium | reverse complement strand
CATTAGAAGAAAATAAAGCTTATATTGCAGAACAAGTTTTAGCTCTTAAGGTCGAAAATAAGCCTAATAATGGCACTAAAGGCGATATTGAAGGAATTTCTATTTACTTTGATGCCAAAGTAGCGTAAAATAGACTAAAAAGGAATACGGCGGTTGGTATATTCCTTCCGCCGTTTTTTTAGGAGTTTGCAAACCGATGAGCCGCAGAGAAGAATTAGAAAGAGAAATTCGGGATTTACAAGGCATTATTGAACAGTTAAAAAATGATGTATATAAATGTGAAGATAATGTAAAACACTATCAAACATTACTAGATGTAAAAAATAATGAATTCAGAGATGAATATTATGCTGCAGAAAATGATTATGTTAGAGATACATCTTTTGGAGCCAGCGGTACTGATATAGTTAATGAAGGATATGAGCTCAGATATAAACTTCAGGATATTAAAGCTCAATATGATGATGAAGCCAGAGTGCTTATCAGCAATCTTAACAGCGCTAAGGAAGATTTAAGAAATACAGAATCAGATTTACATGATGCAAGGCAGAAATTACAAAAATATCAAAATGAATTGCATAATTTACAGGTACGCTCACGAACCGAACAGTCATATTATGAAAATTATGATGAACAACCTCAACAGCCAATATATCCAACAGATGAATATAAAGAAGAAAAAAGTTATGATTATGCTCCAACAGTAAATAAACCAAATAAACCTAACCTTAAACTGCAAAGCAACAGACTATCTACCAAAGTTCAAACACAAAATGATATGTTTGATTTACACAGAATAGGTTTAAGAGAATATGCAAAAACAAGCCAAAAGGAGTATAAAGAATTAAAGGCTGTAACCGGTGGATACCGTGCAGCCGTTGGAAATACGATATTTGATTATAGAAATCCTGATGATTTGGTTGTTAAGGCAACTAAAGGTTTGCCAACAATTGATGATTTTAAAACTATTTTGAAGATTGAGAAAAAAACAGGAAGAATATCTCTTCCGATTGGTAATATTACTAATAAAGAATATATGGCTCGTTTGATTGTCGGAGCCTTTGAGGCAGGATTAACTCCGAGTGGACAAATACACATTTCAGAAAAAGATTTAGTCAAGCTTAATACAGATACTCGCAAAAAATACCATACATATATGCAAATATATGAAATGAGATTAGCTCAGCAGCGTAATTTAATTAAAAAAGCTATTAGCAAATAATTAAAGCAATGTACTTCCCTTATTTTTTTTAGGAATTTCTATTTTCTTTTCGTTTTTTTCAATATTTTCTTTGGGAAGATAACGGTCAATATAAGATGTAATATTATCACCAAAAGTCTGACGAATATAAAGGGTTAATTCAGAAGGCGTAGGACGATATTTATCAGCATGAGCCTGTGCTTGTAAAACTTCTTCAATTTTAAGACGACTGGCTAAAATATCTCTATATTCTGCAGCATTATCAGAACCATATACAGAAGCTAAATTAAATAAAATATGTGCTTTGTAAATATTGCGAGGATATTTTGTCCCCTCTGAAAGAATTGTTCCCAAATCCATCATTGCGGGCAAATGTCCTTGGTTAGCTGCGGCTTCTAAAAAAGCTACTGCTTTCCCATAATTTTGTGGAACTCCTTTACCCTCCATATACATTATGGCTGTACGATATTGCGCTTCATCATATTTAGCCAATGCCGATTTTTGCAACAACTCAAAAGCTTTACTATAATCTTGTTCAACCATAAAACCATGCAAACGTGCATAACCAAGCATAAATTGTGCAGTTGGGTTATTAGCATTGGCAGCGGTTTCAAAAAGAGAGATAGCCTTTTGCGAATCTTTAGAGCGGGGATTATCTGTCATATATAAGAAAGCTAAATTTACCGCTGCTTCAATATTGCCTAATTTATGAGCTTTATCAAACATGTCCATAGCTTTTCCAATATCTGCGTCAGTACCAATTCCGCTATAATATAAGCTACCCAGATTATTTATTGCTACATGATTATTATTTTCTGCGGCTAAGTTATAATAATAAAAAGCTTTTTTATAATCGGGTTGAATATCTCCTTCACCATACAAAAAAGTATATCCCAGAGCTAACTGAGCGTTAACATCTCCATTATCTGCTTCACGCAACATTTTTTGATGTGGTGTTTCTTTAGGTGATGTTACTTTATTTTGGATATCTTCTTCCGGCTTGTCTGTTTTAGCAAAATCTAAAATTGACAATAGACCTTTATTTTCTGTTTTGTCTTCTGCAGATACAACAACTTGTGGTGTCAATAAGACTATTGACATAAGTATAAATAAGCATAATCCCCGCATGTATAAATCCTCATTTTTCGTTTTGAGAGTGAGACAAGGTATAAAAAGGCATACCATATCTCTTAGTATCATTTATAACACAACGATATTTGGGTGCGATAATTTTTTTATACTTATTGAACACATTTCTCAATTCAGGCGAAGCATCCCGAAAGAGAGTTTGTAATTCCGGAGATTTATCATACATTCTAAAAATATGTACAAAATCACTCGGTACTTCTGTCTTTTGACGATTAAAAATATCTTTATGATATTGGACATACATATCTTTGATACTTTGTGGAATGTCCGGCATCGGATTTTCCATTAATAAAGCTTGTTTGGGACGAGCTAAAAAATTATCTTCAATAATACGTACACATTCCGGATCCATACCCTCCCTTACCCATTCTTTTTCTTGTGGGGTGAGTTTACTTTCATCAATACTAATACCTCTTACGCGTTTACGTTCTTCAATACGCATAACTTTATCT
>JAFTNB010000174.1 GCA_017452115.1 Alphaproteobacteria bacterium | reverse complement strand
TTCGAAACGATCTTCATCAACATGAACATCCATACCGGACTTATTTGTTACACAAGAAGATACGCCGAAAACCACCATTGCTAAAGCAGTATACAAAGCCAATTTTCTCATTATAATACCTTTCTGATATAACGATATTTTATACATAATATAGCATTTATATTTATTTAATCAACCTCTATCACCAATTATAAGAATAAATTTGTTACAAATAAGAAATGTTTTGTGTTTTGCAAAAAAAACAAAAATACGATAAATTGCCTAGCAGTTAAAACTTTTAATAAGGATGCAATTATGACTAATAAACCATCAACCCCGATTAACCTTTTCGATTGTGCAACTTCTCAAAAAGTAATCGGACAAGATAAATTTTTGAACGCTTTTGAAAAAATCTTAAATCATGGAGCATATTGCCAAGGACCTGAAACCAAGGAATTAGAAAGCAAATTAGCTGAATTTTCTAACGCCAAATACTGTACTACTTGTGCTTCTGGTACAGATGCCCTGATTTTGCCGCTAATGGCATGGGATGTAAAACCCGGTGATGCTGTATTTGTATCTTCATTTACTTTTGTAGCCTCTGCTGAAGCTCCTGTTTTACTAGGCGCTACTCCGATTTTTGTAGATTCCGATCCCAACACATTCAATATGGATACTAAAGATTTACAACGCGCTATTGACGAAGTAAAAAAAGAAGGAAAATTAAACCTCAAAGCTGTAATTGCCGTTGACATATTCGGCGCTCCTTGTGATTATGATGCCATCATTAAAATCGCACATGATAACGGCATGAAAGTATTGTCCGATGCAGCTCAAAGTTACGGTTCCAGCTATCATGGCAAAAGAGCAGGTAATATCGCAGATATGACTGCAACTTCTTTCTACCCGACCAAACCATTGGCATGTTATGGCGATGGTGGTGCAAGCTTTACTAATAACGAAGCAGAAAATGATTTGATGGTATCTTGTCGCGTTCATGGTATGAGCAAAACCGATAGATATGATAACATCCGTTTTGGATTAAATTCTCGTATGGATTCTTTCCAAGGTGCTGTTGTTCTCCAAAAACTTACTGTTTTTGAGCAAGAACTCAAAAACAGAGAAATTATTGCACAACGCTATGAAAATGGTTTAAGCGATTACTTTGGTAAACAAAAGATTTTGGACAACACAACTTCTGCACGTGCATTGTACACAATCCATTGTGAAAATCGTGATGAGTTGATGAGTTTCCTCAAAGAAAAAGGTATTCCTTGTGGAGCATACTATCCACGTCCGGTAAATACTCAAACAGCTTATGCAAAATGGAACACTCGTCAAGTTCCTGTTTGTGAAAAACTTTCTAAAACTGTTTTAAGTATCCCAATGCATGCATATCTTGATGAAGAAACACAAAATTACATCATTGAATGCATGAATGAATTTGCCGCTTCCAAAACTTCAAAAGCAGCATAATTCTAATAATCTAAATTGTAAAAGGCGGAGATAATTACTCCGCCTTGTTTTTCATATCATATTATAATAAACAAATATTCAAATTAAATTTTATCGCACCTTTTATTCATAACGAACTCTTGCCTTCTCTATATAATACCTATTCATCTCATCAGGGCTGACAATTCCATCTTCATTTTTATCCATAAGAGCAAATTCTTCCGCCGGAGATTTATAGATACCTTTTTTCTTTTCCTGACGAATTTCCCTGCGTTCACCCC
>JAFTNB010000173.1 GCA_017452115.1 Alphaproteobacteria bacterium | reverse complement strand
TAATGATAACAATAGAAAATGTATCTGCTCCTAAAATGATATCTATGTTAGGATTTTCGAGCCAATTAAATCGTTCTATCAGTTGTAATCCTAATTTTTGCAAATCCATATTAGTCAAAACTCTAAATATCAATAACAGATTAGCACAAACAGTAAAAAAAGCTACATGAAAAGCATTACGTGAATCCATGTCAGGATCTTCTCGTGAAAAAAGCGTAAATAACATTCCAATAAACGGAACTAATATAATTGCCGATAAAAATGAAAAATTTTCTATCATAATAAATTAATTCCTCCAATAAATACTATTAACAATCCCAATAATATTGTTAATATATAACCGATTAAGCGGCAAGAATGCATGCGTGAAGAAAGATTAATTATAGCATTGCGTAAATGAGATATAGAACTCAAGATAGTACGTTCAATAAGCAAAAAATCAACAGTTAACCATAAAATTCTTCCTAAAATATTTATAGGGGCTAACAATATTTCATACACACGTTCAAAAAATACGCTTAATTGTATGTCATCTCGTTCGTATAAAATTGATATTTTCCGTAAAGGATAAAACATTATCAATACTATCATTACACAAATACTACCTAATAGTATTATCCAACTAAAACCATTATTATAAATAGATAAAAATGATAAAATAAAAATCGGTAACAGTAATAAAATCGGAGGATGTTTCATAAACGCCCATACTTTTTCATCACAAGCATTAATACCGAAAAATATTTGACGCATCAGGTATGACGACAACAATAAAATTATTATTGCGCTAATTAATAACAGATAAAAATGTAATTCAAACTTAAGTAAGAAAAATTGAAGTATAGCAATATTTAAAATAATTCCTGCAACTAGTAATAAAGGCAATTTTTTCCACGTCCCCCCTAAACGAGATATATATATTTCTCCTGAACCGGAAATAGAAACTTCAGATATCCATAAATTAAACAAGAAAAATAAAATTATAAGCATTCCGCTTTGAGGTAATATATTGGTTTGGTAAATAAGAGAATATGAAAACAATCCGCCCCATAATAAAATATTAAGACTTAAAGCTTTCTCTTTGAGATTATCATAAATCAATACTCCTCCAAATCCATAAATAACAGAAGCAACAGCGAGTGTCAAAAAAACTATATAAGCAATATCAGAAACATAAAATAAATCATGCATTTTAGAAAAAAGAATTAATCCGCAAGCAGGAGAAATACAATAATATAAGAAAATAAGTCGATTAAAACTTAAATCACGATAACTAAAAACTTGATTATGAAACAAAAATAAACCGGATTTAACAGCAATTCCCACTACTAATAATAAAGCAACAACATCCGTATTGGTGTGTTTCTGAATAAAATCCGAAAGTAGGGACAAGTCAAGGCTTGAAGTAGAGGAATAAATAATACCTATTGCCGTAAAAATACTCATATCTGCGATTAAAGTATAAAATACATAAGTTTTTTTACCAAAGAAATCATTAATTATATATATACCGATAATACCGACAAGTGATGCTCCAACAATTAAAAGCAATATATTATTACTACAAGCCATAAGGATAAAAAATGCCATTGCAATAAACATTAAACTGCTTAAACGCCCTCGGTATTCTTCTTTGGAAGCATAAAATGTATGCAATAAAGAGAGAAACAACATAATAAA
This sequence comes from Alphaproteobacteria bacterium, assembly GCA_017452115.1. Classification (GTDB taxonomy): domain Bacteria; phylum Pseudomonadota; class Alphaproteobacteria; order RF32; family CAG-239; genus MGBC133411. Next base: position 405 of record JAFTNB010000173.1, on the reverse strand, counting down.
AAAAGGCATAAGCAATGAATAATTATAGCTATTACTACTTAAATTTAAATCTACAGAAAATCGTTTATAATCAAGCAGGCTCCATATTGCTTGTTGAGATATACCTGATTGCATAGTTTGATATGCAAAAAATATTAATAATGAACATACTATAGTTATTATAAAAGATACGAATCGAGCGTAATGCTTCTTTGATAGAATCGCGCCAGAAAAACCTATGAGCAAAAACAATATAAAAAGGTTAGAAATCATCCCTAACGGACTTTCAAGAGTTATACCATTATTGTTTTGGATATAACAAAAAATTAAGGGCATTTAAAGCCCTTATATTATTTATGATGTGTACAACTTACAAAAGAGAGCTTAAATCTTTAATAAAACGTGTTGGAACACCATATTCACGAG
>JAFTNB010000172.1 GCA_017452115.1 Alphaproteobacteria bacterium | reverse complement strand
TCCTCACAGTACCGTAAAAGGACATTGCGGCCGCTTAATTTGTGGACGTTTAGGCAACAAAGAAGTTTTATGTATGCAAGGACGCTTTCACCTCTATGAAGGTCATTCTCCACAATTAATAAACTGGTTATTTTGTGTATATAAATCTCTTGGTATCAAAGAACTTATTGTAACCAATGCTGCAGGTTCCTTAAATCCGGACATGCCTCCGGGAAGTTTAATGTTAATTTCTGACCACATTAACTTCAGTGGTAAAAACCCTTTACTTGGTCCTGATGACGAAAGTTTTGGTCCTCGTTTTCCCGACATGAGTAATGCTTATGATAAAGACACACGCAACATAATAAAAAATATCGCCCAAAACTATAACATTACCTTACATGAAGGCATATACCTCATGGTTCTTGGTCCTAATTTTGAAACACCGGCAGAGATTCGTGCTTTTCGTATTCTTGGTGCAGATGCCGTAGGTATGTCTACTGTACCGGAAGTAATTGCCGCTATCCATTCAAATATAAAAGTTCTGGGAATATCGGTTATTACAAATTTTGGTACCGGTATGCAATCAAATTGTCAAAGTCATGAAGAAACATTAAACCAAGCTCAAAACGCTTCTCAAAAACTCACTCAACTAATTACTCATTATTTGGAGAAATAATCGGATGGACGATATAAACGCTGCCAAAATTATCATTGCATGCTTAGATTTAACCTCACTTGGCAATGATGACACAGAAGAAGATATTATAAAATTATGCCAAAAAGCACAAACACCATACGGAAAAACTGCCGCCGTCTGCGTATGGCCAAAATTTGTAACTTTAGCAAAAAACATGTTGCATAATACCAATATACGAGTAGCTACAGTTGTTAATTTTCCTGATGGAGGAGATGATTTAATAAGACTGGAAATGGAAATTACCAATGCACTCAAATCCGGAGCAGATGAAATTGATGCCGTATTTCCTTATCGGGAATATCTAAAGGGCAACATCACACTTTGCGAAGAATTCTTAAAAACAGCAACCAAGCTTTGCCACAAAAAAGCTGTTCTGAAAATAATATTGGAAACAGGAGAATTAAAAACAATCAACAACATTATTAGTGCCGCCAAACTATGTATAACCCATGGCGCTGACATTATTAAAACATCTACCGGAAAAACAGAAACTTCCGCCACTCCTGAAGCCGCTAACGCAATTTTAGAAACTATTGCTTCCGGACGAAAAAATGCGGGTTTTAAAGCCAGTGGCGGCATCAAAACCATTGATGATGCAAAAAAATATCTTATCCTTGCCGACACCATCATGGGGTATAAATGGGTTACCCCAAAAAATTTTCGCATTGGTGCCAGCTCATTATTAAATAACCTGATTGAAGTAATAGAAAGAGGATATTAAAACCATGTTTCCCCAAGAAATCATTCGTAAAAAACGTGACAGACACTCACTTGATAATAAAGAAATATCATTTTTTATTCAAGGCGTAACTTCCGGAACTATCGCAGACTCTCAAACAGCCTCTCTAACCATGGCAATTTATTTAAACGGAATGAACGCTGAAGAAACAGCCTCATTGGCAATGTCCATGCGTGATTCCGGAGATGTTTTGAGTTGGCACAATTTAGATGCTCCGGTTGTTGACAAACATTCATCCGGAGGCGTCGGTGACAAAGTCAGTTTAATGCTTGCTCCTATGCTGGCAGCCTGTGGCGCTTATGTGCCTATGATTTCAGGACGAGGATTGGGACACACCGGAGGCACTTTGGATAAGTTCGATTCCATTCCCGGATACCAAACTCTTCCTAACAATAATTTATTTCGCAAAACTGTAAAAAATATCGGTTGCGCCATCATCGGGCAAACAGGAAATCTTGCTCCGGCAGATAAAAAAATCTATGCTATACGTGATGTCTGTGCCACAGTTGAATCTATTCCTTTAATTACGGCTTCTATTCTCTCCAAAAAACTCGCCGCCGGATTAGAGTATTTAGTTATGGATTTGAAATGCGGTAACGGAGCTTTTATGAATGACCTATCCTCAGCCCGAGAACTAGCCCATAGCATTACTCGTGTTGCCCAATTAGCCGGAACACCTACCACCGCAATTCTCACCGACATGAATCAAGTTCTTGGAAAAACTGTCGGAAACGCACTGGAAATGAAAGAAGCTATTGAATATTTACAAGGCAAAAATATCGATTCTCGTCTTCATACCATCACTATAGAACTCTGCGCTCGCTTATTACTGGAAAGCAAATTATGTTCGACCAAAGACGAAGCTATAAATAAACTACAAACTGTTTTAGATAAAGGCTTTGCGTTAGAAAAATTTGCCCAAATGGTAAGTGCTCTTGGAGGTCCGGTTGATTTTGTTGAAAAATACCAAACTTATCTTCCTCAAAGCAAAATCAGCAAAGCTGTATATGCCCCACACTCTGGCTACGTTTCAGCAATGCAAACACGAGATATCGGCATGAGTATTATTGGACTGAAAGGTGGGCGTACCCATCCGGACCAAAAACTTGACTACGCTACCGGTTTTTCTGAATTTTGCCAAATTGGTACTTATGTTGATACAAAGACGCCTTTAGCAATAGTTCACGCCCAAACAGAAGAAGATTACGCGAAAGCTGCAGCAGAAATTCAACAAGCTATTACAATTACTCCCGAAAATATAATTATAAAATCACCAATTATTGAATATATCGACTAACCAAACAATAAAAGCGCCTGATTTTCGTCAGACGCTTTTATTCATTACAAACAACGACTACAGATTAATAATCCTTACCTCTAATTCGTTTAACTAAATTAGAAAATGGATGTTTATCTTGCTCTTCTGTTTCTAATCTCAATTGCTCTTTCATACTCACAATTGCTTGTTCTTTATTAAAATCTTCATTAACACCAATACTGCCTTCATCTACATTAAATACAATACCATGTTTTTCCAGATCATTAGAAAAATTATTTACCCATTGGTCATAACCAACTACACCATCCAGATTAGAATTTTCTAAACTGCTGCAAACAGATGCTTTAGCAACAATCTCCAACGCAGCAGTTTCAGGATTTTGCACATCTGGAAAGCCTTTAAGTTGCTCTGCTAAAGACTTCACATGCTCTGTTACATGCAAATTAGCTTCTGAAACAGTTAATATACCATCTTTAAAACTATAGTTAATATATTCACAATTATCAGCTACAATATTATTAGCAATTTCATTACCATGGACTTCAACAAGTTGCAAATTACGATAATCTTTATGTACCAATTTTTCTTCAGTATATTTTTCACCATCAGAGAAAGAAATATTCTTACTTTCCGGCTCTGTTGGCACAACAACCGGCTCTTGTGGTATTTTTTCTTCAATCGGCACTATTTTTTCTTCCACTGGAGGTACAACTGATTTAACTACAGGTTTCGGTTCTTCACAAAGATAATGACCGCGATTGCTATAAGAGTTCATTCCATCTGCAATTGTTTCTCCCCCATCTTTACCATAAGAAGTAATTTTGCAAAAAGCTTCAGCTTTTTGCTGCTCGGTTAATTTATCATCACATCCTATTTCCTGAATAGCATCAATTTTTTCTTCAATCATTTCTACTATACCGCGTTGATGAGGAAGATTCATTTCTTTCATCAAACCAAACTTATAAATAAATTCAATTTGCGAACCAATACCCGGCATTTCATTGAGTTTGAACACCCCAAGTTCAAACAATGCAGTAATTGCATTTTGATCACATGGTTTAACAAATTTATTTGCTCTATCACCCCAAAACTGTTTATCTGCATCTGTTTCCGGAGCATTTTCTTGAGCTGCAATTTTTGCTTCGCAATCATTTGCCGCAACCACTTGCGGAGCAGAATTTTCTTCACAACAAGAATTATCAACCAATGCCAAAATATCTTTCATTTTTGCGTCCAATTCTACTTTTTCCACCTCAGTAACAACCGGAACCTTAGAAACAGAATCATTTTGTATTGTATTTTGTGTAATAGAATCATTTTGTGCTGCCTCTAACTGTGCTTTATAATCTTCAGGCATCATCAAACCATTTTTACCTGTTGCATCTTCAGCAGAAGAATGACCGCCCAATAACCAGCCAAGTCCAAAACCGATTGCCGCATTACCTAAACCTTTTCGTGCAGCACTCCATATACTAGCCTCTTTTGCAGGTGTTTGTCCTGCAGCCAAAGCCGCATTAGCTGCTTTTTTATCCTGTTGATAAATAACTGCAGAATTTATCACACCGGAGGTTGCAGTTACAGCAACACGAGCTTTAAGCGCACCAATTCCCAAAGCATCATACCCCATTAAACCACCGACAATCATCGTTCCGGTACCAACAACACCTTTAAGGGTTAACATCTTATTATTTCCCACAAAAGCAGCAAAATGCAAATTTTGGTTATTCTTCTTTTCCTTTTTATATTCATCAATCAAAGGCTTACAAGATGTCTTAACCGCATAAGCTGCATACAATGCCATACCTGCAGGTCCGGTCATACCAGCCAATGTCAACATTCCTACATTAACTGCCATACTACGAGTAACAGCCCCCACAACCGGAGCATATTTTTTCATATACTTATATGTTTTTCCCCAAGTTTTGTGCTCACATAATTTTTTATCCCAAACTGCAAGTTTTTTGCTTGCCGTATCAGTAATTTCTGTAACTTTTGCACCTAATTTCGTATCAGAAAAATAGCGTTTTGCTTGCTCTAAACGGTTATCAATCCATTCGCTTGTCGAAGCACTATAAGCCAAAATTGAATCAACACTAACATCCAAGAAATTTGTTGTCGGTTTATTCTCTTTTTTATGTCTTTCTATTTGTTTGCGAGTCGCTTCAACAAATTGATTAACAGCCTCTTGTGTTGCAACTTTAGGATTTTTCTCTTGTTTTACTGCAGATGTTGCAACTACAGCTTGAAATACAGCCAATTGTACCTCAAAATTAATAGCATCCTTATATTGTTTTTCCGTTAGATTTTTAACATTACGACTTTCTTCTTTTACTTTCATAACTGCAGTATCCATCAAAAGCTGTTTAGCCTCATCAGATACATTCATCCAACTTACAACTTCACGTGCATTTGCAAAATCGTTATCCTGAAAATTAATTTTCCATTTTTCCAGATTTTCCGAATTTTTAACATATTCTTCGGCATCAACATCAAAAAACTCATTTTGGGCATGAATATCTTTAGCCATATAACGAACTTTACCAAAATCGCTAACCATATTACGTCTATTTTCTGGTAGTTTATGCATTAATTCAACTAATATACTACCATCCAAATAATTCAGCACATCTACAAATTCAGCATCGCTAACTTTAGCTAAGACTTTAGCAATTTCATTGGTATCCTGAATACGTCCATTCATAATATCAAGCAATTTCTGATTTTGACTTGCCATAACAAAAATCTCCTATTTGTAAGCTAATTTTGCGTAATAATAACTCATTTTGAATCATTTTTCAATATATTTTTTGTCAAAATAGGCCAAAATATTATTTTTTCGCAAAATGTAACACAACTGTAACAAAACGCTATAAGTATAACGCATTTTTTTATAAAAATTTACCAAATATAAAGTATAGATAGCTAAAATTTCCATAATTAACATTTATTATAATATAAAGAGAATAAAGAATAAGGAACAAATAATGACTTTGGAAACACTGTTGGCTGTTGCTGGTTTTTTGCTAATGCTATGTGTATTCACCAACAAAATAACAGATAACTATGGTATTCCATCCTTGTTACTCTTTTTAGGATTAGGCATGCTTGCCGGCTCTGACGGTATTGGTCGTATTGAATTTGACAATTCACGCATGGCCAACTACATTGGTACACTTG
>JAFTNB010000171.1 GCA_017452115.1 Alphaproteobacteria bacterium | reverse complement strand
CAAACAAGAATATTTAAAAAATGCAAACTTTAACGATTGGATAGAATTGTTTAAGATTTTTGCCGATGTCCCAAACGAGCAAACAAAAATATTGGTTTTAGATGAATTTCAATATCTGGTGAATACTAATCCAGCATTTACCTCTGTATTTCAAAAGGTTTGGGATGAAGTCTTATCAAAAAAGGACATAATGGTTATCATCTGTGGTTCTTATATCAATATGATGACACGACAGGTTTTATCTGAAAAAAGTCCTCTATATGGTCGCCGCACAGCCCAAATAAGGTTAGCTCCGCTATCGTTTTGCGAAATAAGCAAGCACTATGCAACAGTTCCTTTTGCCAGATTGGTGGAACAATATGCCGTAACCGGTGGAGTTCCGAAATATATGGAATTTTTTGCCAATGGTAACACATTAATGGAAAATATTGCCCGTACAGTTCTGAATACGAATGGTTTTTTGTATGATGAACCGGCATTTTTACTCAATAAGGAAGTTAAGGAACCGGTTAACTATTACTCCATAATGAAAGTTATTGCTGCCGAAAATCACAAACTATCGGAAATAGCTTCGGCAATGCAAGTAGAAAGTAATCGATTAACACCATATTTGGAAACCTTGCAGGGTTTGTATTTGTTGGAAAAACGTGTTCCGGTGACAGAATACAACCCAGAAAAAAGCCGCAAAGGTTTTTATGTTATGCGAGATGTTTTTATGCGTTTTTGGTTTAAGTTTGTATTTCCTTTCAAAGGAGAACTGGAACTGGATAACATGAATTTTGTGTTAAGTAAACTGAATGAACATTTTATTGATAATCATGTTGCTTTTGTTTATGAAGATATTTGCCGTAATATATTTGCTGAACTTTGCAAAGATAAACAAATTGATTTTGTGCCGTCGCGTATCGGTTCTTATTGGGATAAAAACGAAGAAATTGATTTGGTTGCCGTAGATGAAAGCCATAAGCTTATTTTTGCAGCGGAATGCAAATATTATAAAGATAACAAACCTGTTGACGTGGGTGTTTACGCCAAATTACAAGAAAAGTGCAAAACTAAAGATTTTTCTGGAAACGACATTATTTACGGATTGTTCTCCAAGAGCGGTTTTACTAACCGCTTAAAAGAAATTGCTACCGAAGATGATAAATTGATATTGATTAACGGCGTAAAAATAGAAAAATAGCCTTGCGTTTTCGCACCGAAAACAATTTTAAGCAGCAAGCAATCCTCTTATCATTTGGACTTGTTCTTTCATTGCCAAGATTTCTGAACGATGATTAACAAGTACACAATAAAGTTTGGCTGGTTTTCGTTCTTGGTCGCTGCCATCTTGCCAGCCAGATTGGAGAGAAGTTGCATTTTTTAATGCAACTTCTTGTTTTTTCTGCATAATTTTCGGTTCTCAAAATTGCATATACCCTGATTGTATATTTTCGTTATCATTTGCTTCAACGCCAATACCCTCAAGGCTTTCCAGCGGTTCGTATGTGTTACCATGATTATCTTGAGCATTGATATTGCTTCCGGCGGAAAGTAGGAAATTCAATGTTGCCGGATTGCTTCGTTTCTTGGCTGAAATCATAAAAGGAGTTTCACCTGAAATGTTGCGAGAGTTAACATCGCCACCGTGAGATAAGAAAAGCTCAATGACTTCCGGCTCATAAAACTCACGGCAGGCGAACATAAAAGGAGTGTAACCGTTGGTATTGTATGGTTTGTTTACATCAGCACCATTTTCAAGCGAAGTCTTGATTGCTTCAAGGTCTCCGCTGTAAAGTGCTTTCATCAGGTCATTGTTGCTAATCATTTGAATCTCCATGAAATCAGGTGGTTTTAAATTGCCGCCCGGGGTATCATGCAAAGATTTAATTGTCAAGCCGCAAAATTAACATTTTTCCACGGTAATACATTGATTCAAAAGAATTTCTTTTAAATTCAGCAGCTTAAATGTGTAACATTTTTTACAAAAGGTAACAAAAAAGTCGCCTTTAAGACGACTTTTTCAAAAATGTTGTTTTTTTCTTAAATATTTTT
>JAFTNB010000170.1 GCA_017452115.1 Alphaproteobacteria bacterium | reverse complement strand
AATCGTCAGCAGCTTGTCCCGTTTGAGGAAACATAGCGGCAAGAGCCACAGCAATTATAACTTTTTTCATAAAATTATCCTTATCTTGCATAAATGAATTGAACAGTGTTCAAGTTTGTTTTATTATAGCTTAAATTTACAAATATTTTATTAAGATACGATAATGATGGTTATGCAAAAAAATAATAAGGCTGAAGTTCGAGAATTGCTTTTACAAACCGGACGTAAATTGGTAGCGGATTGGGGAGCCGAATTTTTAACGGCGAGAAAGCTTTCTGAAGCCTCCGGATGTTCGGTAGGTACGATTTATAATCAATTCGGTAATATGGATAATTTTGTGATGGAGCAAAATATTATTACCATTAATGAATTGAGTGGTGTATTGCAGCAACTATTAGACGGCAGTGATTTTTATCGGCGTTTGAATCGTTATGTGGAAGTGTATGTGGATTGGATTTCGAAGCATAAAAATTTGTGGCTTTTATTATATGATTTCCATTTGCGAAACGATAATGTAAATTTGCCGAAAGAATATAAACGAATTTTTTTGAAAATATGCAAGAAACCTGAACAAGATTTTGATGTAATGTTTCGGCGTTTGAGTGCTAAAGAAAGAAGAGCCGCAAGGCTGGTTTTGTTGACTGCGGTATTTTCTACAAGCTCTTTTTTGTTGAGGCAAACAACCGGTAAAATCAGTAAAAAAAATGTTTGCAAACTTTTAGTCAATACATATTTGGCCGGTTTGGAAGTATTAAAACGGGTAAGATAAATGATTGTACAAATTGTTGAGAAAATTTATAATTGGTGGAAAAGTCCAGAGCTTTATTATGCGTTGGTTGATAATCGTTTCTTTTTGATTGTATTGGTAATTATATTATTGCGCCTTAATCGGGCAGCTTATCGCAGTTTGTGGTTATGTGCTTTGATTAATATTCCCGGAACAATACTACATGAGTTAATGCATTTGTTGGTAGGTGGTTTTATGAATGCTCGTCCGTGTAATTTTACGATTATTCCCAAGCGTGATGTTTCCGGCACATATGTAATGGGGAGTGTCGGTTTTAGAAATATTTGTTTTTATAATGCTATTCCGGCGGCTTTAGCTCCATTGCTGCTGTTGCCAATAGGTTTTTATATCAACCGTTATGTTTTGCCGCTGATTCCAATGAATTTGACCAATTATATTTTGTATGTTTTAATGCAGACGATTATTGTGCAAAATGCAGTTCCTTCGCAGGCAGATTGGCGGATTGCCGGAATGTATAAAAGCGGTGTGGTTTTGTATTTGATATTGCTAGGTGCAGTAATTTTGATGTTTTAATTTTCAAGTGAAGCAACAATTTCTTCCGTAACTTTTTTTGCATCTCCGAACAGCATCAGTGTATTGTCAGCATAAAATAATGGGTTGTCTACGCCTGAATATCCGCTGTTGAGTGAACGTTTTACAAAAAATACGGTTTTTGCTTTTTCAACTTCGAGAATCGGCATTCCGTAAATCGGAGAATTAGTATCCTGCTTGGCTAAAGGATTGGTTACGTCGTTTGCTCCTATAACGTAGGCAACATCTGCAGTTGCAAATTCATGATTGATTTCATCTAATTCAAACACATCTTCGTAGGGGACGTTGGCTTCAGCTAGTAGAACGTTCATATGTCCGGGCATACGTCCGGCTACGGGATGAATGGCATATTTTACGACGACTCCTTTTTTTATCAAATCATCTGCCATCGCTTTGAGGGCATGCTGGGCTTGTGCTACAGCCATGCCATATCCGGGGACAATGATAACCTTATTGGCGTTTTCCATGATAAAAGCGGCATCGGACGGACTGCTGCTTTTGGCAGTTCTATCGGATGAAGATAAATTTTGATTAGTTGAATTGTTTTTGCCTAATCCGCCAAACATAGCATTTATCAATGAACGATTCATCGCTTTGGTCATGATATAAGACAGAATCGCCCCGCTGGCACCGACAATTGCTCCGACAATAATTAACAGAGTATTATTTAGCGAAAACCCGATCCCTACAGCAGCCCAGCCGGAATAGGCATTGAGTACGGAAATTACAACCGGCATATCGGCTCCTCCGATAGGAAGTACCAACAAAAATCCTAAAAGAATCGAAATTAAGGTTAACCAATAAAACACATAAATGTTACCGAACAATACAAATTGGATGGTGAGGGTGATAATACTTATTCCCAGTAAGGCGTTGATTAAATGCTGTGCCGGATAGGTAATGTTTTTGGCTTTGATTATGCCTTGAAGTTTGGCAAAAGCAATGGCAGATCCGGAGAATGCAATAGCTCCGATTAGCAAACCAAGTGTCGATTCCAGACGAGTATTAGAACCGGAGATGATTTCGGCAATGGCAATAAAAACGGCAGAAAGTCCTCCGAGCCCATTAAAAGCAGCTATCATTTGCGGCAGGGAGGTCATTTTTACTTTGAGAGCGCTGAATATACCGATAACTCCTCCTAAAACAATAGCTCCGATAATCCAATATATTTCTTGAACAGCAGACGAAGATAAGGTAGCAATAATAGCAATGCCCATACCTAATATTCCGAGTATGTTTCCTTGACGGGCGGTTTGAGGGGAGGCCAGTCCGCGAATGGCAATAATAAAGAAAATACAAGCAATAAGATAGCAAAATGAGAGGAGAGAAACAGGCATTATTTGGATTCCTTTTTCTTCTTTTTGAACATAATTAACATACGATGAGAAACGGCAAACCCGCCAAAAATATTGATGCTTGCCAGAGTCACGGCAATTAATCCGAGAATTTTGGCGGTATTCATTTCGCTGATACCGGCAGTAATTAAGGCACCGATAATTACAATTCCTGAAATGGCGTTGGATACGCTCATTAATGGCGAGTGTAAGGCTGGTGTGACTCCCCAAACTACAAAATATCCGACAAAACAGGCTAAAGTTAAAATAGTTAAAAGTGTCCATATATCAATGTTCATAAAACTTCTCCGTTGCGGCAAATGCAGGTTTGTCTGATTAGTTCATCTTGAAAGTTGAGAGTAAGTTGTTGGCTTTCTTTATCAAAGACGGCGGCGATAAAATTGTATATATTATTGGCGAACAGACGACTGGCAGAATTGGGAATCATGGTCGCTAAATGAGAGTTACCAATGATTTTTATACCATGTCTGATGATAATTTTGTCGGCTTGGGTGGCTTCCGTATTTCCTCCGTTGTCGGCAGCCATATCAATGATTATACTATTGGGGGACATAGCTAGAAGCTGTGAATCTTTGAGAAGAATAGGGGCTTTTTTTCCGGCGGTAATGGCGATGGTGATTATAATATCTATTTTATTCAGTAAATCAGAGGTAAGTTTTTCAACAAATTTAGCTCCTAAAGAAATTGTTTGTTCTTGGGTTTCAGGACGGATATCTGAAGCATAGACTTGTGCTCCCAGCCTTTTAGCTGTTGCTATAGCTTGTAGTCCGGCAACACCAACTCCTAAAACCAGAACTTTTGCCGGCGGTACGGTACCAGCAGCAGTCATCATTAATGGTGTTGCTTTATTAAAATGATTGAGAGCTTCAATAACAGCACGGTATCCGGCAAGATTATTTTGTGAAGATAGAATATCCATTGATTGAGCTCGAGATATTCGAGGAATTAAATCGAGAGCAAAACATTGAACTCCAAGTCTGGCAAAATCTTTTGTTCTTTCCGGAGTATCTAAAGCTTGAAAATTACCAATAATCGTCATGTCGGATTGAAGAAATATATCTTCTTGCGGTTGTGGGGCGTTAATTTTAAGAATAAGATTGGCGTTAGAATAAGTTTGTTGGGCGTTTGTGCAAATTTCTGCACCGGCTTGACGATATTCTTCATCAGAAAAACCGGCAAGTTGTCCTGCGTTTTGCTCAATTTTTACATTCAATCCTAAACGAATAAATTTATGTACGGTTTCCGGTGTAGCAGCGACTCTGGTTTCGTAAGGTTTTATTTCTTTGGGAATGGAAATTATCATGAGAAGTACCTTTAATTTTTTAACTTAATAATAAGATAATCTGTATAAACTTAAGATTAAAGATATTTATGGAAGTTATATCATGAAAATTTTATGGGATTTATTTTTTTCTTGTTTTAAGGTTGGACTGTTTACTTTTGGCGGAGGAGCGGCGATGCTGCCGTTGCTGCAAGCTGAATTTGCAGAAAGAAAAAAGTGGGTGAGTGAAAAAGATTTACTCGATTATTATGCTATCGGACAATGTACTCCGGGGATTATTGCAATAAATACCGCAACTTTTATCGGTTATAACAAAGGAGGAATTTTAGGAGCAGTTATTGCCACATTAGGAATGGTAATGCCATCGCTAATTATTATTTTATTAATTGCTTCCATATTACGTGGGTATATGGATAATCCATATGTCATACATGCTTTTGCCGGTATTAGAATCGTTGTTGTTGCTTTGATTGCAAATGCGGTAGTTGGTTTATGGAAAAACGGAATCCGAAATATATTTTCCGGAGTGATATTTATTCTTTCTTTATTGTTGTTAGTGTTTGCTGATTTTTCTCCGGTAATGATTGTTTTAGTGGCACTTCTTACCGGATATTTGTATCAAATATGGCAGCGGAGAAAATTATAATGATTTATGTATTGCTGTTTTGGGAGTTTTGTAAAATCGGCTTAATGGCTATTGGCGGAGGAATGGTAACAATTCCTTTTTTGCTTGAATTGTCGGATAAATATGATTGGTATTCCAGAGATGATTTATTAAATATGATTGCAATTTCAGAATCTACTCCGGGGCCAATAGGGGTTAATATGGCTACTTATGTCGGATATGTTACCGGTGGTTTAGGGGGAGGAATAATTGCTACTGCTGGGTTGGTTTTGCCTTCCGTAATTATCATTATTATGGTGGCTAAATATTTGTATTCAAAAGATAAAAGCAGTTTGATGCAGAGGTTGTTGTTAGGAGTTCGTCCGGCGGTGGCGGCTTTGATTCTATATGCGGGATGGGAATTGGCTCAATTGTCTTTGATAAATTATTTATCTATAGTAATTGCATTGATAATGTTGGGATTAATGCAATTACTTAAGTGGCATCCGATAGTTTATATATGTATGGCAGCCGTAATCGGAATAGTGTTTGAGTTATAAAAAAGCCTGCAAAGCAGGCTTTAGAATAATTAAAAATCCAAGGCACGGCGATAGGTATCAAGCAGCATGTCTTGTTCGTCACGGTCAGCGGCATTCATCTTGCGCAGTTTAATAATTGTTCTCATGATTTTGACATCAAAGCCTGCACCTTTAGCTT
>JAFTNB010000169.1 GCA_017452115.1 Alphaproteobacteria bacterium | reverse complement strand
TGATTTAATATCTGGCTACTATTAGAATTATGATGTTAAATTACTAATTTTTTATGTTATGGAAAAAATTGTGGTAATTATTCCTTTGGTATTGGTTATTGTTGCTCTTTTTACCTTGTTAGGAGCACATTACAAAATCAAACGTATCGAGAAAAAAAAGAAAAATTGAAAAATCTAATTCCCTTCACAATTTTATTGTTGTGAGGGGTTTGTTTTATTATAGATTTTCCAAAATAATTAATATAAATCTCTTTTCATATGAGGGTAGCGGTTAAAAAAAATCTTGAATTTGCAATACTGTAGCAGACAATAGTCCAACAATTATTTTTAAATATAGATAAATAACAATTAAAAACTTTATAGTATGTTAAAAATAGTTTCTTGCTGCTTAATTGGTCTTTCGGTAATTGTGTTTAAAGCTATTTTTCACAAAAAAATCCTCTTCTATAAAAAAGAAGAGGATTTTTTGACTAATAATAAGTTTACTTAATCATCAATATCTCGAAATGGAGCCGGCATATATCCTTCGGCAGTACCTGCTTTACGATACAGACCATATTCATCCTTTTTGAGGTAATCCTTAATGGTTTTTACATAACGAGTTTTATCGTCATAAAATATTTCACCAGTTGGATTTTCAACAACAAGTTGCTCTCCTTCTAAATAGAATTTACCATTGCAAGTTGCATCATTGGGAATATACATATTGCAATCACAACGGCTTTCCAAAACATAGAACCAACCATTAATACGCTGCAAAAGCCAATATGGTTCATAATGGTGATTGTGAGCCACTTCAATTCCCTCAACCCAACATGGGGACTTATCACGACTACAACAAATATTAAGCTCACCGCGTTTTACATGTTCGACATTTTTGATAATTATAACGCGGCGATACCCCGTAGCCCCTTTGACAATATCCTCTTTGCACCAAAAATAACCATCTACAATTTCCGGAATCAAAGCATTTTCACGTCCAATCGCAGTCAGGCTGTTATTGAGTGCAGCTCGATGTTGTGCTAAATATTGCAATTCTTCTTTAGAAGGAAGTTCAATGCCGAATGTACGACAATACTTTAAAACCTCAACAATATCTATTTCATATGGCAGTAGGTGCTTTAACGCAATGTATTGGGAAGCAGATAAAAAGATACCTTTTTCTTGCTTCCAAACTGTAGAAGCTGAATAGCTGTTGTCCTTGAGAAGATAATCTCCTAACATAATACCAGAATGTACTATACCATGTTCGCCAAAATAAACTCGTCTTGTTCCTATCGGAATTTGACGATTCACTAAAGATAAATCTAATTTTTCCATAATATAAAGAATTATAATGTTTATGTAAAATACTTATCATTAACTTATTGTTTTGTCAATATATGTTATTTATACAAATCTTCTCGTATAGTTTCTATTAAGTGTTTACATTTGATGAAAAGTATGGTATAGTTCTAGTTAGAGGTAATTTTTATAATTGGAGCTATAAGATGAGGAAAGATATATTAATTTGTAGATGCCTTGAATTTTTTGCTATGCAAAAAATAGGCATGACAACTCTATTAATAATCAGGAGATTCCTTGACGATTGCTGTCGCAATCGAGGAATGACACCTACCTTAATGTCATACTCGGGTTTATCCCGAGTATCCAAGTTATTTAAGTGGATTCTCGGAACAAGTCCGAGGATGACAGTTATAAAAAATATGAGTCTGAGGATGACAGTTATAAAAAATATGAGTCCGAGGATGACAAGAGAATGTGTGTATCCGAAGATGACTTTGCATTGAGGTCATTGTTCCAAGCCAATTTCCCTTTATTGTCATCGCACCGAGGTGATAACCAAGGTCACGTGATTTACGAATTAGAGAAAAGAGCTAATTGGAATATCCCTGGAATTTTTCTGCTTTGCAGAAAAATAGGGATGACAATTCTATTAATAATTTGTAGATGCCTTGGCGTTTTCTTACGAAAACGAGGCATGACAATAATGTGGTGTGCGTTACAAAGAATAGGCATGACAATTATGATGAAGACTGTAAGAATTGTATTAAGGATACTGTCACCATTTGTTTCCTTCTATCAGCCAAAATATGAATTAGCAAAAGTAAATTTATCAATTCCGTTGATTGTATGAATATATGGATTTTGCAAAATAGTCGGAAGTTCTGTACTTCTAAAAACGCTACGAGAATCAGCATTTTTTACAAAAGCCTTAATATCTCCCCGCGCCTGCTCTATCATACGTTTTGAAGCAATTTTCCAAACATGTGCTATTTGTTCAGAACTCAATTCAGGATGATTATTCAACAACCCCATTTTAATCAATGCCTGCCCGCATTCGGTTTGATCAATCATCATGGCATCCGGATGTTGTTCTAAATAAGCAAAAGCCTGTTCTTTATTTTCTTTGGTTGGTAAAAAGCTGATGCTATACAAAACTACACCATTATCCGGAGTAGCAACTGACATAGCAGTTGCTACTTCAATGGCTTTTTGATAAATATTATCCATGTTTGCGTTTATCCTTGACTATTTCTAACTCTCCGCCGCTGACAATAACATTAGCGGTATCGTTATCGGAAATTTCACCACTCAAAATTTTCATAGCTAATTTATTTTCAATTTGATTTTTGAGTAAACGCCTTAATGGTCTTGCGCCATATGCGGCATCATAACCATTATTAACAATCCAGATTTCCGCAGTTTCATTAACATTCAGATGAATATTACGTTCTGCCAAGCGTTTTTCAATATTATGAATTTGTATTTCCGCAATATTTCTAATATTATTTTTATCTAGCTTATGAAAAATAATTATTTCATCAATCCGGTTAATAAATTCCGGACGAAAAGATGCTTTGACTACATCCATAATCTGTGCACGCACTTTCTTACCATCATCGGCGGAAGTAGCACGGCTTAAAATGTCTGAACCAAGATTAGAAGTCATGATAATAATGGTATTTTTGAAATCCACAGTACGTCCCTTACCATCCGTTAAACGTCCGTCATCCAATACTTGCAACAAAATATTAAAGACATCCGGATGAGCTTTTTCTATCTCATCAAAAAGGATTACCTGATAAGGACTGCGGCGGACAGCTTCGGTCAAAGCACCGCCTTCTTCATAGCCGACATATCCCGGAGGAGAACCAATTAATCTTGCCACGGAATGTTTTTCCATATATTCAGACATATCAATCCGCAGCATCGCACTTTCATCATTAAATAAAAACTCTGCCAGAGCTTTGCTTAATTCAGTTTTTCCTACCCCTGTTGGTCCGAGGAACAAAAATGAACCTATCGGTTGTCTGCTTTCGCTGATACCGGCACGACTACGGCGAACGGCATTAGATACAGCAACAATAGCTTCTTTTTGCCTGACTACACGTTTACTCAAAAAATCTTCCATTTTAATGAGTTTTTCTCTTTCTCCCTCGAGCATTTTATCAACCGGAATTCCTGTCCATTTGGAAACGACTGCAGCAATATTTGCTTCGGTAACAGTTTCGCCTGCTCCATTATTTTTTTGCTGTGAATTTTCTTCGGCGGTTTTAATTTTTTGTTCAAGCTCGGGTATCAAACCATATTGCAATTCTCCGGCTTTTTCATATTCTCCGTTACGTTTGGCAATTTCTACTTCTATTTTGGCTTTGTCTAATTTGTCTTTTAGGCTGGTTAAATCAGATAAAACCTGTTTATCGCTCTTCCATTTATCTTCCAAACTCTTGGCTTTAGATTCCAAACCGCTGATTTCATAACCGATATGTTCCAAGCGTTGTTTTGATTTGTCATCAGTTTCTTTTTTCAGTGCTTCCCGCTCAATTTTCAGCTGCAAAATTTTTCTATCCAGTTCATCTAATTCTTCCGGCTTAGAATCGATACTCATACGCAACGAACTTGCAGCTTCATCCATTAAATCAATAGCCTTGTCCGGTAAAAATCTATCACTGATATATCTGTTAGATAATGTTGCTGCCGCAAGCAATGCAGAATCGGAAATTCGCACACCATGATGAAGTTCAAATTTTTCTTTAATACCACGAAGAATAGAAATTGTTTCTTCCACACTGGGCTCACTAATATAAACAGGCTGGAAACGGCGAGCTAAAGCAGCATCTTTTTCAATATATTTTTTGTATTCATTTAATGTTGTAGCACCGACACAATGCAATTCTCCACGTGCCAACGCCGGCTTAAGTAAATTTGAAGCATCCATAGAACCCTCGGCAGCACCGGCTCCGACAATAGTGTGCATTTCATCAATAAATAAAATTATATTACCATTTGAAGCTTCAACATCTTTGAGTAAGGATTTTAATCTTTCTTCAAATTAACCACGAAACTTGGCTCCGGCAATAAGTGCCCCCATATCTAATGACAGCAAACGTTTACGTTTTAGACTCTCCGGCACATCATCATTAACAATACGAATGGCTAAACCCTCAACAATTGCTGTTTTACCAACTCCGGGTTCACCAATTAATATCGGATTATTTTTAGTACGGCGCGACAATACCTGAATGGCATGGCGAATTTCGTGATCACGACCGATTACCGGATCTAATTTGCCTTCTTGGGCTTTTTGCGTAATATCAACAGCATATTTTTTTAAGGCTTCAAAATTATCTTCCGCACTTTCACTATCAGCCACCCGTCCTTGGCGATAGTCATTAATAGTTTGATTGAGCTTTTTCGCGTCAACTCCGCTTTCTTGCAAAATTCGTTGCGCAGGAGTACCGGAACTTAATGTTAAAGCTTGGAGAATCCGTTCAAGAGTAACATATTTATCACCGGACTTATCCGCTAGTTTTTCCGCCTCGAGCATAACACGGGTAAAATCTTGCGACATAAGACTTTGCGTTCCTTCTCCCGACACTTCGGGAATTTTATTCAGTTGCTCCTCAACACGCTGTCTGATTTGAGAAATATTTCCACCGGACTTACTAATCAATTCATCAATCTGTCCGCTTTTATCATTAAGCAACACTGATAAAAGATGTTCAGGTGAAATATATTGATGTTTGCGACTTGCGGCTAATTTGCTTACATCTTGGATTAGTTCGCGAGAACGTGTGGTTAATTTTTCAAAATCCATAGCTCTTACCTCACATTATTTACATATATATAATATAGGAAATGAGGCATAAAAAAATCAATGACTCATTTTGATTTTTTTATTGGTTTCAGAATAATCTCGGTGATTTCCGAAGGAGCAAATAAACGCATTGGAGGTCCCCAATAACCAGTACCGCGAGATACATATAATTTATAATCTCCGACGTCATACAATCCGGCAAGATATTTATTTGCTTTCTTGCTCAAATAATGGAACGGAAAAATTTGTCCGCCATGAGTATGCCCAGACAATTGCAAATCGTATCTGCGTTCCGGATAATCACTCAAATTCGGGTAGTGAGAAAGTAAAATTCGATAATCATTATGGCGGCTGTTTTTGAACGTTTTTGCAAAATCAACCTTAAAATAAGGACTAAAAGCTGTATTTAAGTCAGGAATACCGCCAACAAAAATTTTACTATTCTCCAAACGAACACCGTCATTCATTAAAACTCGTATTCCCAAGCGTTTGAAATTACGCATCCATAGGTTTAAACCATTATATAATTCATGATTGCCGCTAACGGCATATACTCCGAGCGGAGCCTGAAGATTTTTCAACTCATCTAACTGTGCTCCAATATATTGAGTTCTGTCATCAATAATATCACCGACCAAAAATACAGCATCCGGACGGAGGCGGTTAGTCTGATTAATAATACTGCGTATGCGTTCTTTCGGTATTGAACGTGTAATATGCAAATCATTCAACAAAACAAAATGGTATTCTTGCTTTATTTTTGGAGTTTCAATAGTAATAGTTTTAATTGCAGGAAGTTTTGTTCCTTCCCATACCGCCCATACAGAAGCAGCAACACTAATGGCAATAACAAGCAAATTAGCTTTACTAATATATACGGTATTGCGAGGGTTCAAAAAATCGGAATCGGTCCAGAAACGACTGATTTTCCACCCTAAAAACCAGAAAAAATCACGCAAAACAAGCAACACAAACAATATAAATACAAAGCCGAATAATATGTATAGGGTATTGGAAACATAAGGATATGCTTCTCCCAAAAAAGAATATGCTTTTCGTAAAAGACGAGAAAATAAAGGAGCTGTCCAGCCTAAAACAACCAAGACAGCCACTAATAGTTTCAGCCATAAGCTATAAGAATTATAACCGACTAAAGTTTTAATGGTAACTGCTGAACCGGCAGTGGCAACAATAAAAGCAGCAACTAGAAAAAACACCGTTCAGCCTCCTTTATAAATTATAATTTATACTGCTACCGCATCATCAGTTTTTTCTGTTTTTTTTCGAACAGTACGGCGGCGTGGTTTAACCTCTTTTGTTTCTGTTGTTTCAATTTGATTTTCTTCGGGCTTAATTTCGATTACGGTAAAACTTTTTTTAACGGCCGGTTTGGGTGTTTCTACCATATCAACAGACAAAGCATCTGTTTCTGATTTTAATTCTGCTGTAATATCAATAACAGGAGCTTTATTAACTTCTTCTAATACAATATCCGTATCAGTATTTTCAATAGAATCGCTCAAAGAAAAATCCGTATCTTCGCTACGATTACAACGTTGATTACGCGGCAAAGTAGTTTGAGAGCGTTTTTCATTAATTTCGGTAACAATTTTACGATAGTGTTCAGCATATTGGCGAAAAACTTCGGCATTAACATGGTCGCCATTACTTTGAGCTTCTTTGGCAAGCTCATTGTATTTCTTAATCAAATCAAGGGCAGTACCATTGATTTTTCCGGCAATACTACAGCTATCAAATTTGTAGTTAAGAGAATAGACACTGGAATAATTATTACGATATTTATTGTTATTTTTTTTCATATACTTTTACCACATAAAATAAATTCAGAATCTCAAAAAAATCGAAATTACTAAATAAACAAAGTTAAAATAAAGAAGTTAAATTTTGAAATAACCTGAGATGCGAACAAAATACTATCAAGCATCTGTGCCCGATAATACAGAGATTTTTTTTATTTGCAAATCATTTTTTCAAAATTATACATCTATCTTTTCCGGATAAGTCTTTACGAACATCAACTAATTCTAAACCTGTTGACATAAATATTTTAATAACTTCTCCGGATTGTCCATCGCCACATTCTAATAATAAGAATCCATCATCACTTAAAAGTGTTGGTGCTATTGCAGCAATACGACAATAATCCCTTAAGCCATCCTCTCCTCCATCAAGTGCAGTAAGAGGATCATAAAATTTAACCTCAGGATCCAAGCCTGATATATCCTTTGTCGGAATATACGGAGGATTGGAAACTATCAAGTCAAAATTTTCACCATAATCAATACGTTCACTAAACCAGCTACTTTGAAAAAAACGACACCTCTCCGATAAACCTAAACGTTTTGCATTTTTACGGGCAATTTCTAATGCATTTGCAGAAATATCAATTCCTGTACCAACGGCAGCCGGTAAATCTCCTAAAAGAGAAAGCAAAATACAACCGGAACCAATCCCCATGTCTAAAATTTTATGAATAGGAAACTGTTTGCCTAAATCTATAGCTGCTTCAACTAAAATTTCAGTATCGGGGCGAGGAGAAAGTACATCCTCACTAACAATAAAATCATATTTATAAAAAGACTTAGTTCCTAAGATTTTGCAAAGAGGTTTATGTTCTAAACGTTGTTCAAGCATATCATCTAAAATAGTTTGTTGTTCTGCTGATAAATTGATTTGTGACGGTTGAACTTGAGAAGCATCACAACCTAATATATAAGCAAGCATCATACGAGCTTCAAGCCGAGGAGAGGAAATATTTTCGGAACATAAACGAGTAACAATATCATCAAAAGAATAAATCATAAGAATAACTTTATCAATTTAAACGAGCGGTTGGTAATT
>JAFTNB010000168.1 GCA_017452115.1 Alphaproteobacteria bacterium | reverse complement strand
AGCCGGTGCAGTCGGAAGTGCTACTGCTTTTGCTTTAATTATGCGTGGGGTAGCGAGAAAAGTGATATTAGTGGATACTAATGAAAAAAAAGCTTGGGCCGAAGCCATGGATATTACTCATGCCACTCCATTTGCATTTGCCAGCAAAATTAAATGTGGAACTTATGAAGATTTAATTGGTTCTGAAGTGGTTATTATTACAGCCGGTGCAAATCAGAAAGAAGGGGAAACACGAATAGATTTACTCGGTCGTAATGTGAAAATTTTTCAAAATATTATTCCTCAAGTGATAAAAGCAGCGCCTAATGCGATTTTATTAATTGCTACAAATCCGGTGGATATTATGACGGAGGTGGCGTTAAAATTGTCCGGCTATGCTCGCGCGAGAGTGATTGGGAGCGGTACGGTTCTTGATACGGCGCGTTTTAAAACATTACTTGGGTACCATTTGGGAGTTTCGACTAAATCTATTCATGCAAATGTAATTGGTGAACATGGAGATAGTGAAGTGTTGGTTTGGTCTAATGGGGACGCCGGAACAGTTCCGATTGCTCAGTTAGCTGAAAAAAACGGAAAACCAATTACTGCAGCAGTGATGGATGAAATTGATGATTGTGTACGTAATGCCGCGTATAAAATTATTGCCGGTAAAGGTGCTACTTTTTATGGTATCGCCGGTGCTTTATGTCGGATTTGCCAAGCTATTTCTACGAATGAATATGCTATCTTAACCGTATCTTCGCATCATGATGATGTTGAAGGAATAACAAATGTATGTTTATCTTTGCCAACAGTAATCGGAAAACGAGGAATTCATCAGGTTGTTTATCCTTTGCTTTCGGATGATGAACATATTTTATTGGAAAATAGTGCAATTAAAATTAAAGATTATTCCGAAAAAGCACTCGAAATTATTAATAATAATGTTTAAAAAGTTTATTCTTATCGTTGCATTTCCTCTTATTTGTACGTATACTTATATCAAGTGAGAGGATTTTTTTATGGTAGAAGTTATAACATTCGGTTGTCGAATTAATGCTTATGAATCTGAAGTCTTTAAGGAAAAATTAGCAACCTTTGATAAAGTTATTGTGGTGAATACTTGTGCGGTAACCGGTGAAGCAGAACGTCAATGTCGTCAAGCTATTCGCAAATTACGTAGAGAATATCCGGAAGCAAGGATTATTGTAACCGGTTGTGCAGTACAAGTGTTTCCTAAAAAATTTACGGAAATGCCTGAAGTGGATTTAGTGTTGGGTAATAAAGAAAAAACAGAAATAGAAAAATATATTACTTCTGATATTACCGAAAAGACAGTTGTTGGAGATATTTTTTCATATGATAGTTATGATGAATATTTAATTACAGGATTTGAGGGGCGGCAACGTGCTTTTGTTCAAATACAACAAGGGTGTAATCATCGTTGTACCTATTGTATTATTCCTTATGCTCGGGGAAATAATCGCTCCGTTCCTCAAAAAGTTATATTAAATCAGATTGCAGAATTACTGCAACAGGGATTTGAGGAAATTTGTTTGACAGGGGTTGATGCTTGTTCTTATCAGCCGTCTTTTAGTGGTTTAGTTGTAAATATTTTACAAACATTTCCCAGTTTACCATCTTTGCAATTTGGTTCGTTAGATCCGGCTGCCGTAGATGATGAGTTTGTTACTTTGGTAGGAAAATATGCCAATATATATCCTCATTTTCATCTTTCTATTCAATCCGGTGATAATATGATATTAAAAAGGATGAAACGTCGACATACCAGAGAACAAGTGATTGAATTGTGCAATAAAATCAGAAAGGTTAGGCCTGATGCAACATTTGGAGCGGATTTTATTTGCGGGTTTCCGACGGAAACGGAAGAACAATTTGAAAATACTTTGAATTTGGTAAATGAAGCCGGTTTATCTAAACTTCATGTGTTTCCATATTCTGAGCGTTCGGGTACACCTGCTGCGTTAATGCCTCAGGTTCCCGTTGAAGTTAGAAGAGAAAGAGCCCGTCGTTTGCGTGAAAAAGGAGAGTAGTATGGGTGGTTGGTTAGCAAAATTAGGATTGGGGTTGAAAAAATCATCACAAAAAATATCCAGTGGAATTAGTGATATTTTTACTAAGCGTAAAGTTAATGCAGAAACGTTAGAAGAACTTGAAGAATTATTAATTTCTGCAGATATGGGTGTGCAGGCCTCAATGCAAATTATTAAAGAGTTTTCTCGACGTAAGTTAGATAAAGAATTAAGTGGAGAAGAAATTCGTGTTGAATTGGCAGCAGATATTGCGAAAATTTTGCAATCATGTGAATTTCCATTGGTAATTGATGATAGTAAAAAGCCTTTCGTTATTTTAATGGTGGGAGTTAATGGTGCTGGAAAAACAACTTCTATCGGAAAATTAGCTGCAAAATTTAAGGCTCAAGGAAAACAAATTTCGTTTATTGCCGGTGATACATTTAGAGCTGCGGCAGTGGAGCAGCTTAAAGTTTGGGGAGAAAGAAACCATGCTCGAGTTTTTTATAAGGAAACCGGAGCCGATGCAGCCGGAGTTGTATTTGATGGTTTGAAAGAAGCTATAGCACAAGGTGATGATATTGTATTTGTAGATACTGCCGGTCGTTTGCAAAATAAAAAAGGGTTAATGGAAGAACTACAAAAAGTTGTACGTGTGATTAAAAAAATTATTCCGGATGCTCCTCATTCTACACTGTTGACAATTGATGCAACTACCGGACAAAATGCTTTAGCTCAAGTTATTGCTTTTAAGGAAATGGTTGATGTAAATGGTTTGATAGTTACTAAACTTGACGGAAGTGCTAAAGGGGGAATTTTAGCCGCCGTTGCTAAAGAAACATTAATTCCTATTCATTATATTGGAGTTGGTGAAGGAATTGATGATATGGATGTTTTTTATGCTGATGAATTTGCAAGAAATTTGCTTGATGCTTAGCATAAGCTGTATCTTACTTAAGGAGATTATAATGAATAAGTTTTTAATGATATGTGTCTGGGCTTGTTTGGTATCTGGTACTGTTAAGGCTGAAACAGTATCTTTCCATTTTGGTGGTGGTGAGGCTTCTGTTACTACCGAAACCAGTGGTGAATTGTATAATTTTTCTCCTGAATTGTTAGAGGCGGTAAAAAATTGTTCTGTGTATCAGGAGAATTTTACAAAAAATAATCCGAAGAATGTAGAAGTTCCTTTTGTGGGTAAAGTTGATTTGGATGTTAATGTTGATATTAAAGGTTGGGCAGGTGATAATTGTTTGTTTGCAATGGATTATAAACTATTGGGTGTGCAAAATATTGTTTATGATTGCGCTCTCTCTCGTCAACAAGTAGACGAAGTTTATAATGCAATGACGGATAAAAGCGGAGAAATTTTAGAAGAAACTTATACTTCATATTATGAATATGGAGAAGTGGGAAAACCTTTGAATAAGGCTCCGCAACAAACTACAATTAAGGGTACTCGTTTTGATATATTGGCAGCTAAAATTATGAACCAATATTGTGTGAGTAAACATAATGAACCAACTAAAGAAGAACAAGAAGAAGCAAGTAAAAAACAGTCGGCTTTATCTGAAGATTTTAAAAAAGCATTGTTAGTATGTGCACCGGCAAAAGATTCTAAAAATATGATGATGATAAATATGGAAGCCGAAATTATTGGAATGGAAAATGATAAATGTCATGTTAAGTACGAAGATTTTGATTTATATATTCCAATGTTGAAAATGGCAGATATTACGTCATGGGTGGACATTATGGAACTTTGTGAAGATGCTACAATCAGCAAGTATACTCCTAATTATTATACAGATGGAGCAATGTTTGCTTTGTATGATTGTATGCAGGGTAATTCTGTTAGTGGTAGTTCCAGTATGAGAACAAATAATGTGGAACGTGGTTTCAACGCTAAACATGAGGAAAATAAGTGTATATTAACATTTGTGAATAAGGTTAAAGCAGGAGATGAGGTGCTGGATTATAGCAAAATTTGTGAGGTCAATGTTGCGAGCATTGCGGTAGTTTTGCAGCCTTATGAAACATTAATTCAGAATAATAAAGGTATAAATGAAGACGGGCATTATTCTTCTCATCGCTCTGATGAACAAACAAGAAAAGCAGATAAGGAAATTTTTGAATTATTAGAAAAATCAGGGGTATGTACTTTGATTGGTAATGCTGAAAATTAAAGGTTGTTTGAATGAATGATTTAATTGATTTTATGGTATCTTCTCAGCAAACTAAAGAACCAGTTAAGATTATAAAACCAGAATTACCGGAGCTTACGGTTAGTGAAATATCTTTTGAAATTAAGCGATTTGTGGAATCAACTTTTAATAAAGTGAGAGTACGTGGAGAAATTTTTGGAGCCAAACGTGCTGATTCCGGACATTATTATTTATCATTGAAAGATGAAAATGCTGTACTTTCTGCAGTGTGTTGGAAAGGTGTGGCAGCTCAATTAGCTGTTAAGCCGGAAGATGGTCTAGAGGTGGCGGCAACCGGAAAAATTACTACTTTTGCCGGAAAATCTTCCTATCAATTAGTGATAGAACAAATGGAAGTTGCCGGAACAGGAGCGTTGCTTAAGCTCTTGGAAGAACGTAAAAAACAATATGCGGCGGAGGGACTGTTTGATGCTTCTCATAAACAAAAAATTCCATATTTACCGGAAGTTATCGGAGTGGTTACCAGTGCAAGCGGAGCTGTAATAAGAGATATTATTCATCGTATCCGTGATAGGTTTCCTCGTCATATTTTAGTTTGGCCGACACCGGTACAAGGGGATGGTGCTGCAGAAAAAATTGCAGCGGCTATTAAAGGTTTTAATGATTTACCGGAAAGTGGAAAAATTCCAAAGCCCGATGTTTTGATTGTGGCTCGTGGTGGTGGAAGTTTAGAAGATTTATGGTCTTTTAATGAGGAAACGGTTATTCGAGCGGTATATAATTCAAAAATTCCTTTGATTTCAGCTGTCGGACATGAAACTGATACAATGTTGATAGATTATGTGTCTGATATGCGTGCGCCTACACCAACCGGAGCGGCTGAATTTGCCGTACCGGTGAAATCTGAATTAATGCTGCAGATTGCTAATTTAGAAAATAGAATGAAAAATGGAATATTTAGGTATTTTGAAGAACGAAAATCTTTGGTTGAAGGATTAGGACGCGGAGTTCCTAATTTGGGGCAGGTTTTGCTTGAATATCAGCAGAAGTTAGATGATAAAGTTGACCGGTTGAAACTTTCTTTTAAACAGTATTTACAGTATAAAAATGGGCAAATTTCACAGTTGGCTTTGCGTCCGTATTATATTCAGAATATTATTGAGCGTAAGTATGAAGCTTGGCAGAATTTAAGTATTCGTTTGGATAATGTTTCTATCGAATCTGTATTACGAAGAGGTTTTGTTTGGGTGCGTGATAATGAAGCAAATACTATTTATTCTGTTAAACAGGCTCAAGAAGCTCAAAATATGAAAATTAGTTTTGCTGATGGAATGATTGATGTTTCTGTGAATGGTAGAAATGTTACTTCGGTTAAAAAAATTAGGAAAGTGATTGAAGATGAAAATTTACAAACTGATTTGTTTGATATGTAGCTTTATATGTTGTGGAAATGCTGAAGCTTTTGAGATAAAATTCGGAAGTTTAGAACAAGGCGGAATAGTATATGGTACAGCTAAAGGTTATACGGAAATAAAAATCGGTGAACGACGTTTTATGGTGGATGACAATGGAGATTTCCTTTTGGCTTTTGAGCGTGATGCTTCAAAAGATTTGAATATGTCGTTGATTAAAAAAGATGGTACGGAGAAACAACAGTTGTTATTATTAAGGACTAATAAATGGGATGTGCAGAAAATTAGCGGAATATCTCAGAAAAAAGTAACGCCTTCTGCAAATGATTTAGCTGCAATTAAAGATGAACGTCGGCAAGTTCAAGAAGCAGTGTCAATGGTAACTAAAATTCCATATTGGAAAAATGGGTTTATGCAACCGCTTAATGGACGTGTAAGTGGAAAATTTGGTGGACAACGTATTATGAACGGGCATAAAATGAATCCGCATAATGGTATGGATATTGCGGCTCCAGTCGGTACTCCGGTAGCAGCTGCCGGTGACGGAGAAGTTGTGTTGGCTGCTAATGATTTGTTTTATACCGGAAATGTTGTAATTGTAAATCATGGATATGGGCTGCAGACAATTTATGCGCATCTCAATGAAATTAGTGTAAAAAATGGGCAAAAGCTAAAAAAAGGTGATTTGATTGGTAAAGTTGGTAAAACCGGTCGAGTTAGCGGTCCTCATTTGCATTGGGGGGCAACTTTGAATGGTATTCGGTTTAATCCGATAACGCTACTTCAATTGAATAATAGTGAAAAAAATAATATAAGTAGTTTGTAGTTTTACTAAATGATAACTTTTGTTGTGTTATGTTTAGTATAAATGGTTGTTGATTATAATGAGGTATTGATAATGGCGGGCAATGTGCAAAAACAAATAGCTTTAGAAACAGTGGTTTGTTTGGTTGTTGATGATGATAAGTTTTCACGTACTTTTGTAAAAACAGCGCTATATCAGATTGGTATTAAAAATGTAAAAGAAGTTGGTAGTGCAGAGGAAGCGCGTGAGATTTTATCGGCCGCTAAAGTTGATGTGATATTGTTAGATCAGCAAATGCCGAATACAAATGGTTTGGATTTTGTGCGAGAACTGAAAAGCAGCCAAAATGCTGGCAAGTCAATTCCGATAATTATGATTACTGTTGATACTAAAGAAAAAACGGTTCTTGATGCAAAAAAATTAGGAATCCATGAATATTTGGTAAAGCCAATTTCGCCATTGGCATTAAAAAAACGTATTTGTAGTGCACTAGGTATTAAACAAGAAAGAGTATAAAGTGATTGATTGGCATATTTTATTACTGTCAATATTACAAGGATTGACAGAGTTTTTACCGGTAAGTTCATCCGGTCATTTGATTTTATTTTCTATATTTACAACATTTCCTGATCAAGGAATGGCGTTGGATATTGCGGTGCATGTCGGATCAATTTTTGCCGTGATGATATATTTTCGTAAAACAATATGGCAGGTAATTAAAGGTACATTAAAAAATTTCTTTATTCCTAATTTCAAGGATGAGGGAAATAAGTTATTTTGGCTAATGGTGATTGGTACTTTACCGGTCGTTTTTGTCGGCATGTTATTTAGAAAATATGAAATTGAGTTTCGTGGTGATGACGGTAGTAAGATAATAGGTTGGACTATACTTGTTTTTGGTTTTTTACTTTTTATTGCTGATAAAATCGGATGGACTGTTCGAAAAATTGAACATTTGGGAATAGTTGATGCATTATTGATTGGTTGCGCGCAGTGTTTGGCTTTAGTGCCGGGTACAAGTAGATCAGGGGTGACGATGACAATGGCTCGTTTTTTGGGGATGGAACGTTCAGAGGCGGCTAAATTTTCGATGTTGTTGTCTATTCCTGCGATTATCGGAGCGGCAACATTGGTTGGATATGAGTTATATTCAGAGGGGCAAATTGCCCAATTATTACAAGCTTCTGATGCTGTGATGTATTCATTTGCGGCTTCGATTTTAGCGATTGGTATTATGATGTGGTGGCTCAAAAAATCGACATTTTTGCCATTTGTAATTTATAGAATTGTTTTAGGTACAATTTTGTTGCTAAATGCTTATGGATATATTGACATATTATCAAAATAGGGTTATAAGCATTTGTTCTTTGGTATTGCCCTGGTGGCGAAATTGGTAGACGCGCATGCTTCAGGTGCATGTTGCCTCAGGCAGTGGAAGTTCGAGTCTTCTCCAGGGCACCATTAAAACAAAAAATGCTCCCGTTGGGGAGCTTTTTTTGTTTTAAATATGTTGTTTAAAAAGGCTCGAACTTCCAGAAGGAAGTTTGACTAGGAGGAGAGGCAGACGGGAGTATGCCGGTGAAAATATTGGCAAAGCCTATATTTGAACGACGACGAAGCGACAAGCGAATGCGTAGTCAGCTCTTCTCCAGGGCACCAATCTTGACAACCTCCTATTTTAGATAGGAGGGTGTAGTGTTTATGCATTGAAATT
>JAFTNB010000167.1 GCA_017452115.1 Alphaproteobacteria bacterium | reverse complement strand
TGTCACCGCTCCGAGGTGATAACCGAGGTCAAGCGATCTACGAATTAGGAAAAAGAGGCATGACGATAAAAAGTCAGTCATACTCGTGCTTGACACGAGTATCCAGAATCTTTAAGTGGATTCTCGGAACAAGTCCGAGGATGACTTTACATTGAGGTCATGCATCTCTGAATTAGAACATCAGCATTTATTTGTCATGCCTCGCTTTGGTACAAAGCGTCAAAGCATCTTCGAATTAGGTGATAATAATGTTAATCGGAAGATCCATGGAATTTTTCTGCAAGACAGAAAAATAGGTATGACTTTCATTTGTTGTTTATTATCAACTATTGCACATGCAGAATGTACGCCGGCACCTGATTGTGTTGAATTGGGATATACCGAAACTTCTTGTAATGGTGGTTTTGTACGTTGCCCATTTGATATAAATAAACTCTTTTGTCTTCCTTGTGATAGTTCTTATAAATATACTTGTTCCGAAACAGGTGAAATAGGTTCCGGTATTGCTTGTAATGGTAAATATATTGAATGTGAATGTACTGATGGTTATGAATTAGTCAACGGAGCTTGTATAGTTTCTTGTGCTTATACTCTAACTGCTTTACCAACCGGATGTTCTGCGGCAGATTCTTGTGTTAAAAATGGCACAACTTATTATTCTTCTACTTGTACAACATGTAAAAGCGGATATACCATAAGTTCCGGTACTTGCAAAGCTAATACTTGCTCCGGATATTATACTTCAAAAACCGGTTGCTCTGATTATTCTACTTGTCTATCAGGTACAATTACTACATATAAATGCACGGCTTGTGAAACAGGTTATACACTTTGTGAAACTATTGGCAGATGTATAGACACCAATTGTTATACAACTCTAATCGGCAATGTTGACAGCTGTACGGATTTCAAATTTGAGTATTGTAATAAAACTTATTCTTGTTATGGTAATTATGAAGAAGGATATACGGCTATTCCTAGCAGCGTTAGCGGCGCTATTGTATGTGGTGATTTTGGTGGCGGTGTAGAACCATAATTTGTGGAAACAAAAAATGCGGAGTTTCAAATCTCCGCATTTTTTACATATTTCATACTAGAAATTATAATTCAAGCCGACAGCCAAAATATGAACATCATTTTCATATTTAGCATTAATAGGTCCACGATAACCATCACCATTGTGATCGCCACGAAGATTTACCTTACCTTTTTCGGCCCGAATATAAGTATAACCAACATTCAAAGTTGTGTTTTCATCAATACCATATTCGACACCACCGGAATACCAATATCTGTCAGCTTCCGGAATACGAGGAGTTCTGTATTCGTCACCGACTGCACCGGAGTCGATAGCAAAACCGGCGCGCAATTTCCATTGGTCATTAACACGATAGCTGGCACCAATTGCATAAGAAGTAGTATCTTTCCACTTTTCTTCGGTTAAGCTGTCAATAGTATTACCTCTAATGCGTAATTCATCAAAAGAAGACCAGTATACGCGACCAATCTCAGCCATTACAGACCATTGGTCATTGATATCATGATAAGCACCAAAGGTTAAACTTGCGGGTGTTGTTAAACGAGCCGTAATATCCTGATTCATTAGTGCTCCTAATTTATCAAATTCAATATCACCTTTAAGTTTATGTTTAACTTGGCTGCGATAGCCGACACCAAAACGAGTTTTATCAGAATATTCGTATAATGCACCTAAGGTATAACCAATATCAAAAGTATCACCTTGAAGTTTAACATGGTCTTCCACGCCTACTCCCATTACTTGTGCATTAGAAAGCTTAGCTTTAATATATTGCATTTGGAAACC
This sequence comes from Alphaproteobacteria bacterium, assembly GCA_017452115.1. Classification (GTDB taxonomy): domain Bacteria; phylum Pseudomonadota; class Alphaproteobacteria; order RF32; family CAG-239; genus MGBC133411. The sequence continues at coordinate 2,044 of JAFTNB010000167.1, read as the reverse complement.
GGCACCAAGAGATAACTTATCTGTTGCTTTATAGGCAAGCATCGGAGTTAATGTCAAAGTTTTTACATCTGACTTGGTACCATGAAAACGCCCAGCCCAATTATCATCATAACTGGTTATCATACCAAAAGGCGTATTCAATGAAACAGCTGCAGTCCACTTATCATTTAACTGCTGTGAAAAATAAAAATAAGGCGATACGGCTGAATGCACAATATCTCCCACATATTCAGTTCTGGTCGAACCGCCCATTGCCGGACTGCCGCCAACAGCTGATTTAGCTTTGGCACGAGGTGCAATATAAGTACCACCGAAAGAGGTTTTTGTACCTTTATGACGGGTTAATCCTGCAGGGTTAAAAAATGAATAAGAAATATCTTCCGCTCCGGCAGTTGCACCGGCAAAAGCATTACCTTGAGCTGCGGCTGATTGTTCTTTTAAGTGAAAGCCCGCTGCATTAGCCTGCGAGCATACAATAACAGCACCAAGTGCTGGGTAGCATAAAAGTTTTTTCATATAGTTCACTTTATGTTGTTAACACGGACAGATTAATTTAATACGCAATCTGCCATGAAATATATTCATAATACCATTGTAATAAAATGCAACATAATTTTATCCACCTCTGGACAACACAACAAAACATTGTAAATTCAACACGATAACCACAATACAAATAGCAATACTTTACCTATATGTATTTTATCTTTACTTTTGGTTAATTTTGGGATTAGCTTAATATATCGTTAACTGCGGAGAACTATCTTGCGTAACTTTGTAAAATTTTGTTTAAGAACTTTCTTTATGTTTATGAAAGCTCGCTGTGACATTCAATTTAATGAAACTTTATTACCGAATAAAGCAGTTTATGTTTCTAACCATGTGTCATCTCTTGATCCACTTTTGTTATTTGCATTTCTACCTGGTAATCCCGTGTTTGCCCTAAACGGACATTTGTACCGTCGTAAATGGATACGCTTTTTTATGAAAACAGCAGACATTGTATTGTTTAATCCGATTGAACCTAGTGATATTAAAGGGTTAATCAGTAAAGTCGAAAGCGGACGTCAGGTAGTAATATTTGCTGAAGGACGTATGACGGAAAACGGTGGTTTGATGAAAATTTATGAAGCCCCCGGACTGGTTGCTGATAAGTCAAAAGCTCCTGTAATTCCAATTTGGATTAATGGTCCTCAATATGGTTATTTCTCCAAAACAAAAGGTAAGTTACCACATCGTCCATTACCGAAGATTAAAATTACTGTAGGACAACCGCGTAGTTTCAAACTTAAAGATGAATTGCGTCGTCAACGCGATCATATCAGTAATGAAGTTTACCAGATTTTGCGTGAGATGTCTTTTGAGGTTACATATAATCCAAATATTTCTCTTTTTGCACAATTAATGAAAACTGCTAAAGTTCATTCTAAAAAAGGATTATTAAGACGTCCGGCATTTGTTGAAGATATTCAACGTGTACCCAATTCATATAAAGATATTATTATTAAGTCTTTTGTTTTGGGAAAATACTTTAAGAAAAAAACTCTTCCTCAAGAACATGTAGCTTTGCTCTTACCTAACTCAATTGCTGCAGTTTGTACTTTTTTTGGTTTGTCAGCTTATGAACGTGTACCAGTTATGCTCAATTTTTCAGTTGGTGCACAAAATATGGTTTCAATGTGTAATACAGCACAAGCAAAAATCGTTATTACATCTATGACATTTATTAAAACCGCCAATATTGAAAATGTGGTAGAAATTCTTAAAGCTAATGGTTTGCAAGTTGTATTTTTAGAATCACTACGCAAAGAAATTGGTTTGTGGAGCAAAATTAATGCTTTTCTGCGTTATAAAATTAAACGTGTTCCACATAAAAAAGGCGGCAACAAAAAAGCTGCTATTCTCTTTACTTCTGGTTCTGAGGGGGCTCCTAAAGCTGTTGTACTAAGTCATGCTAATATTATTTCCAATATTAAGCAGATTTCTTCTATTGAAACTATCAACACAACAGATACCGTCTTTAATGCGTTACCGATGTTCCATA
>JAFTNB010000166.1 GCA_017452115.1 Alphaproteobacteria bacterium | reverse complement strand
TTATTTGCGGACAACGTAGCGGCTCCAAAATTGATACTATCCGTTTGGCGCTAAAGAATTTTGTTGATGATATAGTCTGTGCTAATATTCCTCAAACCGGAATTTCTGATTTTGTTGTATCAACACGCCGAGATGTTAAAATTGTTTGTTTGCCTTACGAATATGATGAATTACACAGCTCACTAATAAAAAGATTAATTTTGCAAGTAGTTGCCAGTGATAAATTGTTGGCAATAAATTTTGCCCATTTACCTAATGCCAACCTTCCGCAAGGTATGGAATTATCTATTAGAGAGCAAGCAAGATTAAGTGGAAATGGTGCCGAGAGTGATAGTAACCAAAATAATATTGCCGCAATTGTATTGGCAGCAGGATGTAGCAGACGCGCCGGAATGAATAAACTTTTAGCAGATATAAATGGAACACCTCTATTTTTGAAAGCAGTGCATGCAGCAATTCGTTCAAAGGCAAAACCTGTTTATGTTATTACAGGATACCAAAATGAAAAAATAGAAAAAGCTCTGGAAAATTTGGATGTTAACATTTTGCATAATCCTTCATTTCGTTCAGGAGTTAAAACATCAATTATGTTAGGACTTAATTCTCTGCCGTCAAATTGTAAGGCAGCTCTTCTCATTCCTGCAGATATGCCAAATGTTACAGAACGATTTTTGAATAAGATGATTAAAAGCTATAATCAAAATGCAAAAGAACAATTGCTTGTCGCTACACATAAAGGAACGAAACACAATCCGGTTTTATGGAGTAGAGAATTATTTAAGCAAGCAGATATTGTTCCGGAAGATGCCAATATTAGAGTAATTTTTCCACAACATGAGGATTATACTACTAAAGTAGAAACCAGTAATAAAAATATATTATTAGATGTAACTTATCGTGGTGATATTGAAAAATTGCAAAGTAAAGATAATGAGGCATAAATAAAAAACCTCTCTTATTTAGTAAGAGAGGTTACAATTTTTAGAGTGATACAAATGCTCGAACGTAATCTCCGCCATAAGTTTTAGCATAAACTTGTGTTTGAGCAGCTTCAATTTTTACCTGATATGCACGTTCTTTGTTATATTCCGAAGAAGATACGTAGATTCCTCTAAAACGTGGTGCTCCGATTGCTTCCAATGCGGCATTAACCACATTTGCATTAGATGCAGCACTAAGCAATTCACATTTTGCCGGCATATATGCTTCACCGGCATTAATACCTTCACAACAAAATTCTGCACAATGCTTGAAAGCAGGCACATCGATAGCTAGTTTTTCTGCAAGATTAAGAACTGCAGTTGTGTTAGTTTGTCCATTGTTTTCGTCCGTAATATTCAATTCAATTTCACGATTAGCCCAAGCTTTTCGAACTTGATTAAGGACAATCATTTTAGCACGCTGACCAACACTCGCATTTGCATCATGATTTATACTGACAATAACTCCGACGATTGGAGAATTATCAGCATTTTTTTCTTTGTTAACTACACCGCTGGCATATACATAATATGCCGGGTAAAGTTCATGACCTAACGCTGCTACGCGTTCAGCCAAAGTTTTTACATCTTTTGTATTCATAGTAATTTAATTAAAAATTAGTTTTTATAATAATGTTCCAATGAATGAGCTTATATCATCTTTATTATAGTTTTTCAAGCTTTATAAAATCACATAATCTTACAAAAAAAGACTCTCCAAAGAGAGTCTTTTTTTGTAAGATTTTCATTTCTATTTTTTATTTTTGGCACGAGCTATAATAAGGGCTGTATCTAATTCTTTTTCAGTACATAACCCGATTGTAACCGGATTCTTCGGACGTAAAATTGCCATGTCGCGATGTGTTCCGTTACGAATAGCTTCAATAGTCGGTTTGGTTGTACCGATTAATTTACAAATTTGAGTATCTTTAAGGTCCGGACAAATTTTGATAACCCATAAGATTGCCGCCGGTTTATCACTG
>JAFTNB010000165.1 GCA_017452115.1 Alphaproteobacteria bacterium | reverse complement strand
TATTGAATGGGATACTGTTATTGAAGAAGTTCTGGGTATTGATACTCCAAAATCAGTTACCGGATTACGTCTTAAAAATGTAAAAAGCGATAATGTATTTGATGTATCTGTTGATGGATTATTTGTGGCAATCGGTCACCATCCTAATACCGAAATTTTTAAACATCAGCTTCATTTGGATGATAATGGTTATATAGTTACCAAACATGACAGTACTCAAACTAATATTGAAGGTGTATTCGCTGCCGATGATGTTATGAATCCTCACTTCCGTCAAGCAGTGATAGCTGCTGGATCCGGTTGTCTTGCTGCTTTAGAAGCGGAAAAATTTTTAAGTGAGAACCAGTAAATTATATGGACTGAAAATTACTCATATCTTAAGGCATTAATCGGATTGAGGCAAGAAGCTTTATATGCCGGATAAAATCCAAAAAACAATCCTACCAAGCCAGAAAATGAAAATGGTAATAAAATATACAGTAAGTTTATTTTAGGTGTAAGAGAACTGAAATAGCTAACTATTTCAACTCCGATAATCCCAATAATAATACCTATTAATCCGCCAATTAATGAGAGAACTAATGCTTCCATAAGAAATTGTAAGCGAATATCCCAAGATTTTGCCCCGATAGCCATCCGGATACCAATTTCACGAGTTCTTTCGGTTACGGATACGAGCATAATATTCATAATTCCGATACCACCAACAAGCAATGAAATAGAGGCAATAGAACCTAAAAGTATTGTCATAATTTGAGTAGAGCTTTCCATCATCTCCATCATTTGAGTCAAATTCATAATCACAAAATCATCCTCTTTATTTGCTCCCAGATTATGTCTTTGACGCAATAATAGGCGGATTTCTTCTTGTGATGTATACGTACTTTCCGCATCAACAGCTTGTAAAATGATAAATTTTACTTGGTCAGGAAAACTAACCCCCATGACTTTTTTTTGTGCGGTTGTAATCGGAATAAATACTTCATCGTCTTGATCTTGTCCCATACCGCTTTGTCCGCGCTCTTCTAGTACGCCAACCACTTTAAATGGTATGCCTTTAATACGAATAGTTCGATTAAGCGGATCGACATCGCCAAATAATTCATTTACTACCGTTTGTCCGAGAATGGCAACTTTTGCTGCATTTTTTATATCTGTTTCATTAAACATGCGTCCATAAGCAAGATTCCAATCTTTAATAATAAAATTTCGGTTATCTGTTCCGGTAACTTGGGTTGACCAGTTGTTATTACCTGATACCATCTGTGCAACTTCACTCAACATCGGAGCGGCCAATTTTATTTCTGCAATCTTTTCTTGAATTGCATTTCCGTCAGCTAATTTCATTGTTGGCTGTGAACCATGTCCGCCTCGGGCTCCACTGGATGTGGAAACACCGGAACGAACAATAATCAGGTTGGCGCCCATCGTTTTCATTTCATTTTGAATAGAAATTTGTGCTCCGTTTCCGATTGCCAACATTACAATTACCGCAGCCACACCAATAATAATTCCCAAACTGGTTAAGGTTGAGCGCATTTTATTGGCTCGAATAGCCCTAGTTGCAATACTAAAAATTGTTTTAAAATCAATCATGTTATTTTTCTATCCTAGTATCCGAATGAATTTCTCCATCCACAATTTTGATAATTCGATTAGCATAATGAGCAATATCTTCTTCGTGAGTAACCAAAATAATTGTACGTCCAGACTCTTTATTCAGTTTAGTAAACAACCCCATGATTTCCACACTCATTTTTGTATCCAAATTACCGGTCGGTTCATCTGCGAAGATAATAGGTGCATTGTTTACCACGGCATGAGCAATAGCAACTCTTTGTTGTTGTCCGCCGGAGAGTTGATTAGGCTGATTGTTCATTCGGCTTTCTAAACCTACTGAACGCAAAGCTTCAGCTGCTCGATTGCTCCTTTCCTGTGCCGGAACTTTTCCATATACCATTGGTAATTCCACATTTTCCAGCGCAGATGTCCTCGAAAGCAAATTAAATCCCTGAAAAACAAATCCCAGTTTTTGATTACGAAGTTCTGCTAATTTATCTGCATCAAGCTTGCCTACATCAATACCATCTAAAAAATATTTACCTACGGTAGGTTTATCTAGACAACCCAGTATATTCATCATTGTAGATTTACCTGAACCTGATGGTCCCATTATTGCCACAAATTCTCCGGTTTCAATTGTCAGCGAAACAGACTTGAGAATAGGCAAATCCATATCTCCGACTTTATAATTTTTACAGAGTTTTTTCAGTTCAATCAACGGCAGTATCTTGGCATCCTCATTCTCATGGGG
>JAFTNB010000164.1 GCA_017452115.1 Alphaproteobacteria bacterium | reverse complement strand
AGTTCCCATATGTGCATTAATCGCATCCGCTACACGTCTGGAGGTTGTAAAATCTGGATTTCTTAACGCTATTTTTATAGTATCTAAACTATCCAAAGCAAATGGGATTTCTCTTTCAATAATTGCTCCATTGGCGATTTTACCGGCAGTTGGTACGCCTCGAACTACAGAGGTTCCTCCGCCTTGAGCAGCTAATGCATTAACTGCAACAGCACCTTGCGCTAGAGCATAAACATTACCATCGGCACCCGTAAGAGGTGTGGCTAGTAACGTTCCACCTTGCAGGTTTTTGGCATCTCCAACGGCGCTGACAAACACATCAATTTTACTTCCCTGACGTGCAAAAGCTGGAAGATTGGCTGTTACCATGACTGCTGCTACATTTTTAGATTTAATTTGTCCGCCGCGTGCATTTATACCAATTTGATCCAGCATAGAAATTAAGCTTTCCTTTGTAAAATCAATGGATTTAATATTGTCACCCGTACCATTAAGCCCTACAATCAATCCGTATCCGACTAATTGGTTTTCACGTACTCCTTCAAAATCTGCAATATCCTTAATGCGCGAACTTGCAGCAACTTCTGCCATAAAAACGCAGCACATAAGCATATATCCGACAGCCGCAGTACTAATAAATTTTATCGTCTTATTCAAAATCATTGTTCAAAATCCCAATTAATCGGTTTAACTTACATGTAACATGCAAAATTTGTGCCAGTTTTTTTGAGGGAGTGCGTGTTATGGCGGTAATAAATGTATAAACATAAAATATTTTACATTAACTACACATTAATGTTTTGATGATTATATTACAGCCGAAATTATAATATAAATGGTGATTTGAGTAAGAGATAAAGCAGTCATGATAGAAGAAGAAATTGTTCATATCGATGGACATCCTGAAAAGTTGGTTGTATTTCTTCATGGATATCTGGACAGTGCTACAGCTTTAGATAGGCGTTTAGCACCTTTACTGGATAACCTTTCCAATGTTGCTGTTCATATTCCTCAAGCCCCTGAAACTTGTGAGATTTTAGAAAATAAGCGCCAATGGTATTCAATGCATCGTTTTGATCCCGATGATGCCCGTCGTTTTGTGCCCTCGCTGCAAGAATGTGTTGCTATATATGACAGCATGGGGTTAGGTTTGAATAAAGCTTTTTCTTATCTCAATCCTTATATCCAAACATGTCTTTTAGATTATGGATTAGAAGCTAAAGATTTATATCTTTGCGGATTTTCTCAAGGAGCCATGCTTGCTATTTACACGGCACTTATGCAAGAAGAAGAAATTGGTGGATGTATTAGTTTTAGCGGTATTATCACCCCATATACTTTTTTAAATAAGCATGCCATAACCAAACCAGATATGTTATTAATACATGGCGAAGCCGATAATCTGGTTCGTTTTGAAGCGCAATCATTTACGCAAAAACAATTATCAAAAATCGGCTGTAATGTTCAAACATATATTGTGCCTGAAGGGCAACATCGAGTAAGTGAAGATGGATTGTTGCAAGCGGTATCTTTTATTCAACAACGAGCTACAAAAAAGCTTGCGATTTAAAAGTTCCGCCGTTTTTAATCAAATTACTTTTCCCTCTAGGTAGTTTAAATGGCGATTCTTTTCCTAGATTTTTTTCATATATTTCAGCATAATTTCCATATTGTTTAATTGCTTTTTTTAGCCAATCTGGTTGTAGATGTAGCTTTTTCCAAATTTGGGGATTTGTTCCCAGTAAATTTCTCAAAGACATATTATTATCACCGGTCATTATTGATATATTTTTTGATGTAATATTATTTTCTTCGGCCATGATTAAAGCATTGATAACCCATTTTACAATAGTTTTTAAATCTGCATTATTTTTTGAAACCAATGCATAAATTGGGTGATAATCAATTTCTTCCGGTAATAAAAAAATATCCTTTCTGTTTTTTAACTCATCGGCAACTGCAGAAAGAATAGTTTCGTTACCGACTAGCAACTTACAACGATTTAACAACAAAGAAGCCTTTGCACTTTGAAAATTTGCAAATTTAAGTTGGTGTAATTTGAGATCATATTTCCGTAAATATTCAGCAAAATTTTCTTGGTCCGGTGATTTTGATACAATGCACACATTTTCATTTTGTAAGTCTAACATTGAATTAGGTTTTTTATCGGTTTTGGCGAGCATTAGAAGTCTGTCATAATAAATTGTTGCCGCTGATGTTGAATAACCGTCGATTTCACTACTTGCAGTAGTATATGAATTGCCAAACATAACATCTATTTTTCCTAAAGCAATTGCTTGGTCAGCTTGATTATCATCTATATGTATCATTTTATAGTTATCAGGCAATCCGAAAATGGCTAAGGATAAAATGCTACATAACGTAGGATCGATTCCTTCATAATACCCGAACTCAGATTTACGAGTAAGAGCATTTACGGAGAGATTCGTACCGCATCGAATTACTCCGTTAGCTCGTATGCTTCCAAGACCGGAAATCATGGATTGGGCTTGAGTATCTTTCCATGGAAAAAATAAAATTCCCCATATAAATAATAAGTATTTCAGTTTCATTTTATTTCTCATTATGTTATAATATGATTATAATAAAAACTAATATAAGGTATTTTTTTATGAAACGTAAACATTTTTTGCAACTTATTATCGTATGTTTTTATTTGCTTGAAAGTTCTT